>CAYIHB010000014.1:0-12785 GCA_964363165.1 uncultured Candidatus Saccharibacteria bacterium | reverse complement strand
GACGATAAGGGTAATGTCCTTTTTGATTTGGAATTTTCAGTTGATCCGAGTTTTATCGATTATAAAAAAGTATTGGAAACCACCAACGGAAATCCCGCCAATATACCCCCAAACAGTTTAAACACACCAAATTAATTATGAAATTTATTTTACCGGTCATTTTAATAGGAGTCGCCATAGCGGGATTTTTTATGATTATAAATCCTCTCTATAGTAATGTTTCCCTGGAAAGAGCGGAAATAGCTTCCTACAACGAAGCGCTCGACAACTCGAAAGCGCTTGAAGCCGAACGGGATAAATTGACCCAGAAATATAATTCGTTCGATCCGGATAATTTGTCCAGGCTTCAAAAACTTTTGCCGGACAATATCGACAACATTCGTTTGATCCTGGAGATAGGCAAGATAGCCTCGCCCTACGGGATGGTTCTGAAAGACGTAAAATACGATACCTCCGGCGATGGTAAGGTGCCCCAGACAGCCGGAACCATGCAAAAAGCGGCAAACCCCGCGCCCAAAAATTACAATGTCTGGAATCTGGAATTTTCCACTCAAGGGACTTATAATAATTTCGTCAACCTTGTAAAGGATCTGGAAAACAACCTGAGAATCGTGGACGTATCCTCGATTCAATTTTCTTCGAATGTCGGCGTAGGAATTAATCCGCTTCTGCCTCAGGCTTATAAATACGATTTTAAAATTAAGACTTATTGGCTGAAAAATTAAAATGACTGCAAAAATAAAAAACATAATAATATTTACGGTGATCGCGGCTTTATTGATTTTGATTTACATTTTTTTTATTAAGCCGGCTCCGGTGCAACAGAATTTGGTTTCTTCCAGCGTCGGCACGACATTACCCGATACAAACTCTTCGGATCAAAATCCTCCGCTTTCCAATGATTTTCTTTCTCTTTTACTGAGTGTTAAAAGTATAAAACTGAACGATACCATTTTTTCCGATAATGCCTTTTTGAATCTGAAGGATTCCAGCATTTTACTTATTCCCGCGGGAAATGAGGGAAGGTTGAATCCGTTCGCTCCTATCGGTTTTGATACTGTCGCTACGCCGCCCGCACAGCCTGAGAAAACCATACCACCGACAAATTAATTATGAGTTTTTTAGAAGAATTAGTCAAAAAAGGCATAATAAACAAAAGCCAAATAGATGAAGTCAAAAATCTTGCCAGAAAGAAGCACGATGGTGATATTTATGGCGCCTTAGCTGAATTTGGCATCCCGGAGGAAGAAATACTTGAGGCAAAAGGAGAATATCTACAAATACCGACAAAAAAAGTTGATACTCAAAAAATGCCTTTCGATGCCCTGAAATATATTCCGGAGGACGCGGCGACGCACTATCATTTCGTACCCATCGGATTTTCGGATGGAGTCCTGGAGGTTGGCATCACGGATGGGGAAAATACGCAGGCAATGGACGCGCTTCAATTTATTTCGGCTAAATCAGGCATCCCTTTCAAAATTTTTCTCATTTCCGATACCGATTACAAAAATGTAATGGATACTTACAGAGGAATGTCGGTCCAAGTTGAGGAAGCACTTAATGAACTCGATCAGGATGAAATGACCGATGCGAAAAGTTTAAGCGAATCGAATACTTTAAGTAAAGAAATCAAAAATATAAAGACAGATGAAGAGGTGAAAATAGTGGAAGATGCTCCAGTCATAAAAATTGTCGCTGTCATATTGCGCAATGCCATAGAAGGCAATGCCTCTGATATACACATAGAAAATACGGGAGAAAAAATTAAAGTGCGTTTTCGAGTGGACGGGATACTGCACACCAGCATAGTGTTGCCGCCGAGTGTTTACAACGGAATAGTCGCGCGTATAAAAATTTTGGCCAAATTGCGCCTGGATGAAAAAAGGAAACCTCAGGACGGATCTTTCAGTACTACCCTGGACGGGCACAAAATCGATTTTCGTGTTTCCACTATGCCCTCTTATTACGGCGAAAAGATAGAAATACGTATTTTGGATGCGGAGAAGGGAGTCAAACCTTTGGACCAGCTGGGACTATCAAAAAGAAATCTTGAAATGCTCCGGGAAGCGATAGCCAAGCCGTATGGTCTTATTTTAATTACCGGTCCGACCGGATCCGGGAAATCCACGACTCTTTATTCAATGATGAATGAGCTTGATAAAGAGAGCACCAATATCGTGTCTCTGGAAGATCCGGTGGAATATCATATGCCCGATATAAATCAGTCTCAAATGATGCCTGAAATTGGGTATACATTTGCTTCCGGTCTGCGCTCTATTCTTCGCCAGGATCCGGATGTAATAATGGTGGGGGAAATACGCGACAAAGAAACTGCTCAGCTTGCCATTCAGGCGGCTTTAACGGGGCATCTCGTTTTATCGACACTTCACACAAACAACGCCATTGGAGCGGTTCCGCGCTTAGTTGATATGGGTGTTGATCCTTATCTTATAGCGCCGACTCTTATTTTATCTATTGCTCAACGTTTGGTCAGGATGACTTGCCCGCCAGCCAGAAAGCTTGTGCCGATGGATCCAAGCATCAAACTTCAAATTGAAGATCAGGTAAAAGATTTACCGGACGAATTTAAAAAAGAAATTGAGATCAAGAATGAAATGTACGATACGGTGCCGACTACCGATTGCCCCTCGGGTACTCGTGGCCGTATAGCTATATTTGAGATGTTTAAGATAGGAAAAGAAATGCAAAAAGTCATATTAAAAAACCCCATCGATTCGGAGATCTATAAAGTAGCCCGCAAAGACGGTATGCTCATGATGAGAGAGGATGCCATGATAAAAGCCATAAGTGGCATTATTCCCTACAAAGAAGTTTTCAATTTTGTTAACGAGAACGAATAAAGTTGCCGATAAAACGCTATTATTAAATATTCTTTTATAATATAATTGGCTATATAGAATATGGAAAGAGAAAAAAGAAAAATCATGATAGTAGATGACGATACATTTCTTTTGGATATGTATGCGTTCAAGTTCAGTCAAAATAATTTTGAAGTTTACACGGCTTCAGGTGGTTCGCAAGTCATAGAAAAACTGAAAGACGGACTCGTGCCCGATATTATCCTGATGGACATAATTATGCCCGATATGGATGGTTTTGAGATGCTGGAGAAAATAAATAAAGATAATCTGTCTCCCAATTCCATAAAAATAATTTTATCAAACAAGAGTCAACAATCCGATATAGATAAAGGTAAAACCCTGGGAGTGGCGGGATACATCGCAAAAGCGAATTCTACCCCCAAGGAAGTGATTAACCAGGTAGAAGAAATTTTATCAAAAAAAATCATCAACAAAAAATAACTACGAGCTTAACGCCACATAAATTTATGGATTATAAAAAAGAACTCGAGGAACTTATTTTAACGGTTATCCGTGAAAACGGCTCTGATTTACATCTGGGGGTTGGGAAGGTTCCGGCCATCCGTGTGGCTGGAGAACTTGTTTTTCTGTTGAAGCGCCAGGTTTTGACCAAAGAAAATATAATCGGTATTTTAAACGAAATTTTGGATAAAACAAAATTAAACGAATTCATGGAAAATCAGGAAATAGATTTTTCTTACGACTTTCGCGGCCAAGCACGTCTTCGTGGCAACGCGTTTTTTCAAAAGGGTTTGATCAGCATAGCCCTTCGTCTGGTGCCCAAAATAAAATCTCTGGAAGAACTGCATTTGCCCTCCATCATCGCTGAATTGGCTCGCAAGAAGCAGGGATTTTTTCTGGTAGTTGGTCCCGTTGGACATGGAAAATCTACCACACTATCGGCGATGATAAATTTAATCAACAATGAGCAAGCGCGGCATGTCATAACAATTGAGGATCCGATTGAATACGTATATCTACCCAATAAGGCTATAATAAATCAACGCGAAGTTGGCATAGATACTAAAGATTTTCGCACCGCGCTCAAATCGGTTTTTCGCGAGGATGTGAATGTGATAATGGTGGGTGAAATGCGCACTCCGGAAACAATTTCAACGGCCGTAACTGCAGCCGAAACGGGGCATCTGGTGCTTTCAACATTGCATACCAATAATGCTTCGCAAACGATAGACAGAATCATCGATTCTTTTCCGGGTGACCAGCAGGATCAAATTCGCATAGAGCTTGCGGCCAATTTACTTGGTATTTTTTCCCAGAGACTTGTACCCAGAATTGCCGGTGGACTTATCCCCGCTTATGAATTATTATTGAATAATGAGGCAGTTTCCAACTTGATTCGCGAAAAACGCACCAAAGAGATAGATGTGGTCATAGAAACGGGAGCAAAATCGGGAATGATAGACCTGAACCGTTCACTTACGGAACTTGTCCGTTCCGGTGAAATTACAGTAGAAAATGCCTATCAATTTTCATTGAACCCCAAGGGTCTGGAAAGGGTTCTTCAATGATTCACTCGTCCCGTAACGGCTACCGCCTATTTGATTATGGGGTATAATGGTAAATATTAATAGTAATTAAGATTTTAGTACCGGGATGTTATTTAAATACCAGGCAGTAGATGACAAAGGAATAAGCAAAGAAGGAGAAATTGATGCTCCCAATAAAGATATTGCCATAAGCGGGCTTCAACACAGGGGGCTTATAGTTATTTCCATTAAAGACGAAGGAAAAAGTAAGTTCTTTCTTTCTTTTTCTTTTTTGGGGAAAGTGTCGATGAAGGAAGTTGTGATTCTTTCCCGTCAGATTTCAACTTTGTTTGGAGCCCAAGTTTCCGCCCTGAAGGCTTTTACCATGCTGGCCAGCAATGCCGAAAATAAAATTCTTTCGAGAAAACTTACGGAAATAAGCGATGATCTTCAGGCCGGAATTTCGATTTCAGGTGCCCTATTGAAACACCCCGACGTTTTTTCGGATTTTTATGTCAATATGGTTAAAGTTGGGGAAGAAACCGGAAAATTGAATGAAACTTTTGATCACCTGGCGAATTATTTGAATCGCCAATATGCGCTTACTTCAAAAACAAAAAATGCGCTTATTTATCCGATATTCGTCATTTGCACTTTCTTTATAGTCATGGGCCTTATGTTTGTTATCGTCATCCCGAAACTTTCGGTTATTATTCTTGATTCGGGACAGGATCCGCCGATATACACAAAAATGGTTATCGCACTTTCTGATTTTTTTGTGAATTATGGTTTTCTCTTCATTATTTTTCTGGTACTCTCCGGTTTGTGGCTTTGGAGACTTTCCAGGACCGAAAAGGGGAAAATATATCTTGATAAAATCAGACTTGCCATACCGGCGGTGGGTAATCTTTACAGAAAACTTTATCTTTCCAGGGTGGCGGATAATATGGATACGATGCTTGTTTCCGGTATTCCTATAGTGCGGGCCATAGACATTACTGCCGATGTCGTCGGCAGCAGGGTTTATAAAGAAATTTTGAAGGATGTAGCTGACGGAGTTAAATCGGGCTTGTCTTTTTCCTCTGCCTTCGAAAAACATACGGAGCAAGTTCCGGGCATTATGGTGCAAATGATTAAAGTCGGAGAAGAAACTGGTTCTTTGGGCCAGATTTTAAAAACTTTGGCGGATTTTTATAAACGGGAAGTCGATGATGCGATTGATACTTTGATTGGTCTAATTGAGCCGGTCATGATTATAGTTTTAGGGTTGGGAGTGGGCATACTCCTGGTTTCCGTCTTGATGCCGATTTATAACCTTGCGGGGAGCATACAGTAGGAACAAAGCCCCTATTTAAAGGGGCAAGTGTGGATAACTTTTTTGCATATATATAATGATAAAAGTTATAATATAACGTACGCATACATTAAAAATAAGTCGAAATTATTAATTAGTATTAGTTTATCCCGGCAAAATGGGATGAAAGAAGTGTATTATGAAGAAAATGAATTTTAGAAAAGGTTTTACGTTGATCGAACTTTTGGTTGTTGTTGCAATCATCGGTATATTGGCCTCGGTCGTTTTGGCGTCGTTGAATAGCGCCAGAACAAAGGGTTCGGATGCTGCTATTAAAGCTGCCATGTCCGGTGCTCGCGCGCAAGCTGAGCTTTTCTACGATACGGGTCAAACCTATGCCAGCGTCTGTACCGCGACTGGAGGGATTGCTCCTATGGTCTTGAATGCCGCCCAAAAATTGGCGACAACCAACACGGTTGGAAGCGGAGCATTTGCTTATAGCGCTACTGGTGCTGCAAATTCTTCCGTCTGTCACGATTCTGCAAACGGGTGGGCGGCTATTACATCTTTAAAAGCTCCCGCCACGGCTAGCAACGGATGGTGCGTAGATTCCACAGGCGCTTCAAAAGAATCGGTTTCTTTGGCTGCCGGTGTTGTTGTTTGCCCATAATTTCAAATTAATTATAAAAAACAGAAACCACTTGCGGTTCCGAACCGGAGTGGTTTTTGTCTTTTGCATTTGGTATAATTATTGGATTAAAAGCCATTGTTATAATTTCATTTCATCATGAATTCATTCAAAAAAGGTTTCACATTACTTGAACTTCTGGTTGTCGTCGCAATCATTGCCATTATAGTTTCAGTCACCTTGGTTTCTTTAAACGATTCCAGGAACAAAGGAGCGGATGCGGCGGTAAAAAGTAATTTGAGCACCATAAGAGGACAATCCGAACTTTTTTACTCCAATAATGACAATAAATTTTTACCCCCAGGCGGTTCAACTTTTGATATAGCCTCTTGTCCTGGCTATGATCCATCCGGGACCAATATGTTTTCCAGCGACAAAACCATATCCAACGCGATAACAGAAGCTGTTAGAAGGGGCGCGAATGGGAGTTCCTGTTATAACTCCGCGTTGTATTGGGCTATCGCCGTTGGTTTAAAATCAAACCCGAATCGTTCTTGGTGCATAGACAGCGGAGGCGATTCCAAGGAAGTGGCTTCAGCGCCCGCGACAGCCATAAATGACGCGACTTTTTCCTGTAATTAATATTCAATTATCATGACTTTCACCCTGACAATTATTTTTTTTATCTTCGGCCTCATTATCGGAAGTTTTTTGAATGTCGTTATTTTCAGATTTAACACAGGACGCTCCTTTAAGGGGAGAAGCGCGTGCCTGGCTTGCCAAAACAGACTCCGCTTCTATGAACTTATACCCTTAATCAGTTTCTGCGTGTTGGGAGGGAGATGCAGAAGTTGTAAAGCCAAAATTTCTATTCAGTATCCGATAGTCGAGTTTATGTCCGGATTGATTTTCGCTGGATTATTTTTGAAATTTCAGGATGTTTTTTACTTGAGCACTTTCGTGTTTTCCGTATCCTATGCTTATTATGCCACGATGTTTTCTATCCTTTTAGTCATTGCGGTTTATGATTTTAAGCACAAAATAATACCGGATGCCCTTTCTTACGCTTTTGGCATCATAACTTTTATCGGCTTGTTTTTTTTCAATAATTACGGATTTTATCCCCATATCCCTTCCGTTTTAGATTTTTCATCGGGGATACTATTGGCCTTACCTTTTGCCCTTTTATGGCTTATATCTAAAGGTACCTGGATGGGTCTTGGAGACGCGAAACTTGCATTGGGGTTGGGATGGCTTCTTGGTTATTCACGAATACTTTCCGGCGTGGTCGTGGCTTTTTGGTCAGGGGCGATAGTGGGATTAATTCTTGTTATCTTTTCAAAAAAATATGGAGTAAAAAGCGAAATCCCATTTGCCCCTTTTTTGGTTTTGGGTGTGTTTATCGCATTTCTTTTCGAACTGCATCTCTTTCCGATCGGTTTCTAATCCAAAATGGAAAAATTAAATAAAAAAATAAAAAACAACAGAGGGATGACTTATGTGGAACTTATTGTGGTTTTAAGCATTTTCTCTGTGATGACTTCCATTGTTCTTTTTGATTACGGTAAATTTCAAGAGAATGTGGATATAAAAATTTTAGCGAACGATATAGCCCTGAAGGTTGTCGAAGCGCAGAAATCTTCCACTGCCGGAGAGTGGAATTTAAATGCGCTCGGCAGTTGGAAACCGTCTTACGGCATTCACTTTAATCTTTCCGACAATAAAAATTTTATTTATTTTGCGGATCTCAATAATAATACTTTTTATGAAGATACCGGTTGTACCGGAGAATGTTTGGGTCGAATTACCATTACCAAGGGAAACAGCATATCGAAATTGGAAGTTATAGGAACGGGATGTCCGGCAACGGTCACCAATCTGGATGTTGTTTTCAAGCGTCCGGATTCCAGCGCCATAATCACTTCCAATCCCGCATTGTCGTGCATTATTTCTTATGCCCAAATTACGATTTCTTCTCCCAAATTAATAACCGCGGCGATAAAGATATATCCTTCCGGGAAAATTCAAATAAATTAATGCCCAGCATGATTTTGCTAAATCATATGCAAAAAAAATATAAAAAACTTAATAAACAAAAAGGATTTACGATAATAGAAACTATGATTGCCATTTCGCTTTTTTTGGTCGTTGTCACGGCCGGCATGGGTTCTCTGCTAAATACCACTTTGCTTCACAGAAAATCTCAGGATATGCGTTCAATCATGGATAACTTGAGTTTTATCATGGAGGATATGTCCAGAAATTTGAGAACGGGGTTTGACTACCATTGTATAGATGACGGTAATCTTTTAGCTACCAATACCCATGATTGCGCTAGTGGCATAGGGATTTCTTTCAAATCTTCCTCCGGGGATCAATGGGTCTATGCGATATATCCCGATGGTAGCATTCAGAAATCAATTTCTGGCGGAGCTTCTGGAACTTTTACGGTTCTTACTCTTCCCGAGATTAAAATTGACCAAGTTTCCGGTTTTTCGGTATCCGGCGCCTTGCCCCCGCCGGGCAACACACAGGAACCGTTTGTGACGATCAGATTGATCGGATCAATAACTTCGGAAAATAACGTTGTTACGCCTTTTTCACTGCAGACTTCAGTATCACAAAGATTGGCGGATATCGCTTTATAAAACGAAATGATAAAATTTTTAAAACAAAAAAATAAAGCCTGCCCGCAACGCCTTGCGAAGCATGGCGGGCGGGGGTTTACATTGGTTGAGACACTGATTGCCATTTCTATTTTCTCCGTATCAATAGTGGCCTTAATGTCATTTCTGTCTCAGAATATTTCCAATGCCGGATATGCTAAAAAGAAAATTATAGCCACCTATTTAGCCCAGGAAGGCATTGAATCCGTTAGAAATATGCGCGATAGTTATATTTTTTACAGCGATACAACCTCGAATGATTGGAATAAATTCAAGGTTAAATTAAATCCGTGCAATTTGGGCAACGAATGCGGTTTCAATAATTCGGTCTATACGGATAACCCGAATTTTATTTTCAAATGTTCTTCCAATCCGAATGGTTGCAAGTTATATTTGAACGACGGGAATTACAATACCAATTCAGTCGGCAACGACTCGGGCTACTCGCGCAAAATCCGTATGGATACTATAAGCGCGGATGAAGTGAAAATATTCTCGACCGTTTCATGGACCCAGGTCGCGGGACTTTCCTACAACATTACTTTGGCGGAGGATTTATTTAATTGGGTAGAATAAAAATGATAAAAGAGAAAGTAAAAAAGAATAAAGGATTTGTCATACTTTTTGCTGTTATGATCTCCAGCATTATTTTGGCAATAACGCTAGCCGTTGCGAATATTGCGCTCAAGGAAATAAAATTCGGAACTTCAGCCAAAGATACCAATGACGCTTTTTTTGCCGCTGATGCGGGGGCCGAGTGCGTTTTGTTCAACGACAAATCTTCCAGTAACTCTTTTAAACAGGAAGGGGGATCCGGAACAGTAGAATGCTTTGGTGGCACTTTTATCCTGAATGGCGCTTATCCATTATGGAGTTTCGTTCTTTCCGGACTGGGTAGTGAAGTAAAAAGTTGCGCTAAAGTAACCGTGGATAAATCCGCCCTAACAACGATTGTTTCCAAAGGATATAATGACGGCGGAAATATTGTGGGCTCTTGTATTCAAGGACCAAACAGTGTGGAAAGGCAACTTGAGATAAGCTACTGATTTTAGGTATGGAAGAACAAAATGTCCAAAAAAGAATAAAAAAATTGCGAAATGAAATTGCAAGATTGCGCGAAGCTTACCACACTAAAAATCTGCCGGATGTGACCGATGATGTTTATGATTCCCTGACCAGAGAGTTGAGGAATCTTTTGAAGGAACATCCGGAATTCGACGACCCGAATGCTCCAGAAAACAGGGTGGCCGGAAAACCGCTTCAGAAATTCGAAAAAGTGAAGCACAAGAACAGAATGCTTTCGCTCAATGATGTATTTAACGAGCAGGAATTATATGATTGGGAAAAAAGAATAAAAAAACTTTTGTCTCCCAAAACCGAGATAGATTATTTCTGTGAAGTCAAATTCGATGGATTAGCCGTGTCGCTTATTTACGAGAAAGGAAAGTTTAGGAAGGGCGCGACCAGAGGCGACGGATTTATAGGTGAAGATATCACTCAAAATTTAATGACTATAAAATCCATACCTCTCGCACTTGGACATCCGATGTCCGCTTGGACATCGGATGTCCAAGCGCCTGATTATGTTGAAGTCCGCGGTGAGGCGCTGATGAGTAAAAAAACGTTATTGAAATTAAATATTGAGAATAAAAAAGAAGGAAGGCAGGTTTTCGCGAACACAAGAAATGCGGCTGCCGGAAGTTTACGGCAACTGGATCCGAAATTGGCAGCCGAAAGGAAATTGGATTTCTACGCTTACGACATAGCGGAAGTTTCTGCCGAGCAAAAACTACTGAAACACTCCGAGAAACACCAGTATCTTAAAAAACTCGGATTTAACATAGACGAAAATAATGCCGTATGTAAAAACATAAAAGAAACGGTAAATTTTATCAGAGAATTCGAAAAAATCCGTCCCGATTTTCCCTATGGCACGGACGGTGTCGTGATATCGGTGGACGACCTGAAGCTGCAGGAAACTTTGGGTGTCGTCGGCAAGGCTCCGCGCTATATGGCGGCCTTCAAATATCCGGCCGAAAAAACCACGACCATAGTAAAAGATATAAAAATAAATGTCGGGCGGACGGGAGTGATTACTCCGCTGGCGATTTTTGAACCGACCTCCGTGGCCGGCTCCACTGTATCCAAAGCAACCCTGCATAATATGGACCAAATAGAAAGACTAGGCTTGAAAATAGGGGATACCGTGGTGATAGAGAAGGCGGGCGATGTCATACCGAAAGTGGTGGAAGTTTTGACCCGCCTGCGCACCGGCAAAGAAAAGAAATTCAAAATGGTTTCCGAATGTCCGGTTTGTGGGGGAAAAGTGGAGAAAAAATCGGCGCAAACAGCGGAACTTTCAGTCGCCTATTATTGCGCCAACCCGAAGTGTCCGGCCAAAGACGAAAGATCTCTGGATCATTTTGTTTCCGCTTTTGAAATTTATGAACTGGGCCCGAAAATTTTAAGACGGTTCAAAGACGAGGGATTGATTACCGATGCGGCTGATATTTTTACTCTAACCAAAGAAGATATCGCCCCGCTTGAGCGATTCGGAGAAAAATCTGCGGAAAATATAATTAACGAAATAAAATTGAAGAAAAAAATCCCGTTTTCCAAGTTTCTGTACGCTCTCGGCATATTGCATGTGGGAGAAGAGACGGCGCGGGATCTGGCCTTGAATTTTGGAACACTCGGCAAGCTGGCCAAGGCAAACCTCGAAGAAATAAATGAAATAGAAAATATCGGCCCGGCTGTTTCCAGAAGCGTCTATGATTATTTCAGAGATAAAAAAAACTTATCTTTCATTGAAAAACTGTTGGAAAACGGAGTGGTCATAGAAAAAGTGGAAAAGATAGAAAAAGGAAAATTAACCGGAATGACTTTTGTCCTAACCGGCGCGCTTTCGCAAATGTCCCGCGAACTGGCCAAGGAAAAAATCATTTCTTTAGGCGGAAAAGTGTCTAGTTCTGTTTCCAAAAATACCTCCTATGTGGTGGCGGGGGAGGAGGCGGGTTCAAAATTGACAAAAGCTCAAAAATTGGGGATAAAAATTTTAAATGAGAAAGAATTTTTGGATATGATAAAATAAAAATCTACGTGAAATTATGAAAAATAAATTTAAAATTTTTATAGTGTTTGTCGGTTGTCTGTTATTCAGGTTGATTCCCTTAAGGGCGCCCAATGTAGAGCCCATAATGGCCTCTGTGATGCCCCTTAGCCGCAAATACGGGGCTTTTCTCGGTTTTGCTTTCGGTTTTCTGAGTATTTTTTTATACGACCTCCTGACGCATTTTGGGGCTTGGACTTGGACGACGGGCATTTCCTACGGGTTCATCGGAATGGCCTCTTTTTTCTATTTCAAAAAATTTAAGACTTCAGTTTTCAATTTTGCCGTGTTTGCATTTTTTGCAACTATAATTTACGACCTAATAACCGGAGTTTTATTCGCCCCGATGTTCGACCAGACTATCTGGAACGCTTTCATCCTGCAAATTCCTTTTACCGCGCTTCATCTGGCGGGCAATATCGGTTTTGCGGTTACCTTGAGCCCGCTTCTGGACAAATGGCTGGCATCCAGCGAGTTTTTTTCTCTCAAAAAAGTTTCTACAGAATACAGAGGTTTAACCTATGTAAAATAATTACCGGCGGTGTATTCTTGAAATAGCTCGAACGGAATTCGCTTCTCGCCGCGCTCCGCGCGGCTCGGAATGGGCGGGGCGGGCAAAAATGAGCGGCTCCGCCGCGATAATTAACAATTTCAAGTTTTGATTGAGTTAAGTATAACTCAATTCAGTGAATTTTTCAATTTGAAATTGATTGAAA
>CAYIHB010000013.1:0-12937 GCA_964363165.1 uncultured Candidatus Saccharibacteria bacterium | reverse complement strand
ACATTCAAACCCAATATTGTTTTAATTGCCACATAAAGAAGAGCAACGATAAAAAATATGTTGGCAATGTCCCGTACGGCAGCCCAGGCCAGTTTTACGAAATCATTGCTGTATGAAGAGCTGTTAGTAGCATAGTAGACAAAGAAATCAAGAAAGCTTCCTGCCAATCGCGCTAACCAGGCAGATGCTGACCATATTATATAGAGAAATTCAGCTAGACAGCCCGTCAGATTAGGGCTAAGGGGGTTAAGACTACAGCCCAAATCTAAACCGCTGATACTAGCAGTAGTTCCTACATTACTGCTGTTTTCACTTCCAAAAGTCGTGTTTCCACTTCCTGTCCTAAGAGTAGTAAAATTTATTGCGCTACTCATAATTTTATCTGTTGGCTGTGTTGACCCCACTGGATTATGGAATAATCCGGCCCTAACGTAATATGTACTATTCGGGTCTAGTTCTCTTATCGTTACTGGGACCACAATAGTACTTGTATTATCCTGACCTATTTTTAAAATATCATCAGCGGAAATGAACGTTGTATTACCTGAGAAACCACTAAAATCGGGTGTTTTTTTCCATACCAATGTAAATGTATAACTCGCATTTTTGAACAATGCATAATTACCCGCCGTTTTAGAAATTATACTCATATCTATTTCTGCGGAAGATTCTCCAATTCTAGTAGAAGACAAACTTACAGAAAACATTTCTTGAGGCGTTGCGGCGTTGGCGAATTTCGTTACCCCAACCGAAAAAGGTACAAGGAAAATAGCCAGCGTGATCAGCGATACTATTATTTTTTTGGACAAATTTTTCATTTATTTGGTGAAATAATATTCGTAACCGGAAGCGTTTTTAAAAGCGGTGGTAATGTTTCTGATATCCACTATTTTCCCATCGTAATATTCATATACGGTTAAATTATTTCCGACGAGTTGAAGTTGATAAGCGGCAATGTCCGGGAAACTTACGCGTATTTCCTTTCCGCTGCTATTGACATAACCGAACATTCTGGCAAATTGGTCGGCCAAGTCCCAGGCGAAAGTCTGCAAATCGGTTCCCGATTGATAGCCGTAAGTGCTTGCGTATATCGGATTTGCGATTATTTGTCTGGTAAAGACTGTTTCAATGCCTTCATGATAACGAACAATAGCATCGTTTGGCGGAATATTTGTTTGTCCCAAAACAAGGTTTGTCAACATACTTGTACCCGTGCCGCCTGTTCCTCTGGTAGTTGTCCAGGTGCCCGATCCCGTGGCGCTTGTCCAGGTGCCGATACCGTTTCCCAGACTTGTCCAAGTAACGGCTCCCGTTCCTCCTGTTCCGCTTGTGCTTATCCAGGTTCCCGAACCTATTCCGTTACCCCATGTCCCGGTGGTTCTCCCGCTATTTGTACTATTCCAAGTTCCATTGTTAACGTTATAATTATTGCTAAAATTAGCGGTACAGTTGGGGTATATTCCGGTCCAGCCGGTCGGGCAGACCCTTGTATTATTTGAATCATTGGGCCCCTCCCCCGTGCCGCCTGTTCCTCTGGTAGTTGTCCAGGTGCCCGATCCCGTGGCGCTTGTCCAGGTGCCGATACCGTTTCCCAGACTTGTCCAAGTAACGGCTCCCGTTCCTCCTGTTCCGCTTGTGCTTATCCAGGTTCCCGAACCTATTCCGTTACCCCATGTCCCGGTGGTTCTCCCGCTATTTGTACTATTCCAAGTTCCATTGTTAACGTTATAATTATTGCTAAAATTAGCGGTGCAGTTTGGATATGTCCCGGTCCAACCGCTTGGGCAGGTTCCCGTACGTTCTGGTGCGGTGCAGTTTGGATATGTCCCGGTCCAACCGCTTGGGCAGACCCTTGTATTATTTGAATCATTGGGCCCCTCTCCCGTTCCGCCTTCATCAGTACTGATGGAGCTTGTCGTAAAACTTAAAGTAGAACCATAGATTGTTTTAGTTTCACCGCCTGCGGCAGTTGTCGCCACGGCCCTGAATTGGTATCTCGTGCTTGGAGTCAGCCCCGACAAGGTGAAACTAATATTTCCGTAAACGTTGCTGTTTTTTCTGCCGTTAGCGTCGGTACCAAGGTTGTGTCTCGTCTTGTCCATATTAATCCAGGCCGGCGTTGTTCCGTCCGTTGAGACTTTTCTGTATTGGAAATAAGTTGTAACGTTTTCAATGGAACTGAAGGTTCCGTTGAAAACAACAGAATCCGAAGTTATCGAAGTCGCTCCGCTTGTTTTTATGGTGGTTTGATAGGGACTGGTATGAAAACTTTTGACTATACTGCTTCCGCCATAAATTATGTTGTCTCTGTCCGAAAGTATCGCGCAATAATAGTATGTCGTATCGGGAATCAAATTGGATATCGGCTGGTAAAAAGAGGTAGAGCCCGTCGTCTCCAAAAATATGTCTTTTGTCGAGATCATATTGGAGCCGTAGATGTCGTTGCAGAAGATAGGAGAAATAGAGGCTTTTGAATATCTGAAATAGGCGGTAGTTGGAAGTCCGGAACTTAAACTCAAGTCCCTGTGTCCCCGGAGGATTGCGGTGGTGTAGGTGATATTATATGCGTCATCGGTAAAGACCGAAAGATTTGTTCCCGAAGCGGATGGAGCAGTAGAAGTTCTTCTACTGGAGGCGGGAGCAACGGAAACCGTCACCGATTTTGTGACCGGCGCGGTGCCTAATCCTCCGCTGCAAGTCATTGAATATGTAGTCGTGGCGGTCAAAGGTCCAGTAATAAAATTTCCTGCCATACTTCTATCTCCTGACCACCCATTAGATCCACCCGTTGCAATGCAGAAGGTTGTGTTAACAGGTCTCCAGGTTATTTGGACTGATCCATTATATGATATGGAACCAGAAATCAAATCTGTTTCAAAATACAAAGACAAAGACGGCTGGATAGGTTCGGCTGAAATACTATTTGCAAAAGATGCTCCAATTATGAAGATTGATATTGCTATTATTTTTAATATATATTTTTTCATTTTTAATAAATACCAATCATTGTTTCAAATGGTCCGCCATCAGCTGCGTCATCTGCAGCGCCAATTTTTTCCCTATTTCCAACAGCTCTATATCTGGAAGACGCATTATCTTCTTGAGGAACCAAGTCATGTATTGTTAATCTTTCTGATCCCCTCCTTAAATCTTTATTACTACAAGCACATTCTGCTGAAAACATTACAAAGCCAAGGAACCCCGGGCCGTATATATTATTACCACTGGTGTCGTACACATCTTTATTTTTATCCGTGGGCATTGTATTTTTGTATCCGCTGCCCCATGGGTCCGGCAGTTCACTCTCTTTTACAATTTTGTTGTAATCATAAAGAATTGGAAACGGATAAGTCATTCTTTTTACAGAAAGAGCATCAAAGTTGCTCCAATCTGAATTTGTTTCTTGAACTCCCGGATTCGCCGACGGAAAGTTTTTCTGCGGTTTCATAAGATCTGCCTCGCAACTATAAGGTCCCTTCAAAAGATTCTTGTATATGTAATCTTTCTTGTCTTTTATTTGTTTAAGCAAATTATCGGCACTGGCTATGTCATCTCCGTTAACCATATTTGAAGACAATCTTCCGAAGGCGTTGATTTGAGTTTTTAACTGATCTTCATACTCGGTTGGAGTAATTTCTCCGCCATCCGATCGTTTGTTTAATTCGTTGACTGCGTTTTTTATTTCCCCCAGTATATTTACAACATTTTTTAATAAAGCTATTTTATCTTCATTATTTTTAATCATTTGTCCATAACCCGGTAATTGATTGAAACTTTGAGTTGCCTCTTTGGCGACAGTTGGTAAAATTTCTATACTTGAAAAATATGTTTTATTCATAATTTCTGCATATCTGTTCAGTATTGTGTCCATAACCTGAAGCATTCCCTGCTTGCTTGATACATTACCAGTTCTGTCATCGTTGCCCCTGGAAAAATTAGGAAGATATCCCGTAAGAGCCCGAATTTGAGAAGAGTAGTACATTCTTACTTTTTCAGCATTATCACTTGATGCAAATAAATCCACAATAAAACCCACAGCTGCGCCTACAGCCGCCCCAATTATCGTTCCAACTATAGGAACAGCAGATCCAACCGAAGCACCAATAGCTGCGCCGGCTAACGGTCCGAAACTTTTTATTGCTCCAAGAATAGCTGCTTCTGTTCTATTACTTAAACTTTGTTCTGTTTCGGGTATAATAAGATTTGTTACTGCCGCAAGGGCTCTTCTAGAATCTTCTTCCCAACCAGGATGAGGTCCAGGAATACAAAAATCTAGCTGATAGATAACTGGCATAAGACCATAAGCGTTTGATGACTTCCCGTCTGTTGAAAGTGTGTATTTTTTACCATCAGTCGTAGACATAAGTTCTTTATTTTGCAAGGCGAGTTTATCGGAATAAGTTCTTTGTTCGTCTATCAAGGCCTGAGTCAGATCCGTGCGGATATTGAAATTGGGATTGGCGGAAAGCCAAGAACTTGCAAGCTGAGCCGGCATAAAATCTTTTTCTACTTGCGTTCTGTATGGATTATCTATATTGCTTGCGTCATAAACCAAAGCTCCGCTGGCTCCCTGATCTCCGATATTAGCGTAACCTTTTTCCATAATGTCGGAAGAAAACTGGCCCAAAAGAGCGTCTAAAACGGCCGCGACAGCGTCATTCAAATCCTGCACATTCAAGTAAGCGTTATTTTGATAACCCATGGTGGTTGTTGCGGCGCTGGCCACCAATGATCCCGGGGTGACATATTCCCAGTTTCCACCCGCCTCTATGCAGGGGTCTTTTTCCCCCGCTATCAGAGCATCACTCTTTTGTTGTTGTGTGATGCCGTTCGGAGCGCCGGTAGCCGAATCGACACATCGCATATCGCCCAAAAATCCGTTGGCCTGTTGCAAAGCGTCACGGACATTTTGGGCAACGGACTGTGTTGTTCCCGCCAGTCTTTTTTGTATCTCATTGTCGGCCATCAGCTTGAAGCCGAGGGGATTGTTGGCCGGTATTTGGGTCATAGCCGTCCAGGCATTCCATCCGCCCTGGCTGAAATCCTGGTAAAAAGTTGCGGCCGTAAATTCCGGATTGGTATCCTGGATAATTTTATCCAATGAATATTGCGCGTTGTTTTGGAATTTATTATTGAAAGCTGCAGCCGTATTTTGCATCCAGGCCTTGCCGAACGGAAATAGCTGCGGATTGTTTATCTCCAAACCGAACTGCAGTATTTCGTTTTTGGCAATGTCATTGAAATATTTTCCCGGATCCTGAATAAAAGCGGGACTGCCGTCAAAACCGCTGTTGATCCAGTTGACCGTGCTGACGGTTAATTTTTGCAAGAGCATTTTTATAATCAATCGCCCGATGCTTTGGATACAAGTGGAATTTGCATTTATGGAAGCAGTACTTGCCTTTACTTCCTTTGTATCCCTTTTTATTTCCTTTATATCTTTTTCTAGCGTTGGATTGGAAGTTTTTATGGAATCAAACTGGTCTCCCGCTTCGCTTGCAATGCTTCCTAAATTAGAAAGGTCTGGTTTGTTTGCGGCAAGACTTCCCAAATCAAGCCCTAACGCTTTTTCCGTCGCATCGTTGGTCGGGATACTACTGAATAAATCATTTATCCCGTTGAACAAACTGCTTATTCCGCTGTTTATGACATCCTTGCATTGTGGCAATGTTGTAATGATTGGAACAAGCCCGCTCGCGTACCCCCCTATCCCTATTTGAGCTTCGGCTTTTTTGGGCAGAAAACTCAAAGGCATTAGTACTGTGCTTACTATCAGGATGAAAGAAACTATCGAGTTTTTAAAATTTTTATTTTGCATTTGACCTTACAAACTTTATGAACTTTCTACTTTATAACTCAATTGTATCATTGTTTTAACAGAAAAGTTTCCAGATCCGTCACCGCTTTTACCAAATCGTCGCTGTATTTTTGGTATTGTGAAAGTCCGGAGAGTCCGACGATGGGATCATTGATGACTTTGGCCATATTCAGCACACTTATGCCCGTATTGTTGGCGCTGTTGGCTATTCGCAAATGATAATCCACCAGACTCTGCGGAACGCTCGTTTCCATGACTTTTTTGGCGAAATCCTGATAAGCATTGGCTATTATAGGCAATTTATTGGACTGACCAGTGCCGTTTATAGCGCCATTTGAAGAACCTGAAACGACACTGCTGCTAACGATACTCAGTTCGTCCCCGATTCCCAGCGCTTGGTAGTTTTTGAACAAGCTTTTCACGTCTTGGTAATATTTTTGTTTAGAAACGGAGTCGTCGCTGCCGTTTATTTTTACATTCGCGTTCGTATAACGATCAATCAGGTTGGGATTTACTATATTTTGCCCCAGAGAATTGGAAAAACTGTTGATAGTGTTGTTATCAACCTGTCCGGAAGATTTCAGGGCGCTATAACTGGAAAAAAATTCTCTGGCGAATTTGTCCGTTTCCGTTAATTTGGTTTCGTTCACGCTTTGCTCTATTTTTAATTCTTTCTTTTTGTTTTCCACGTAAGTGGCGTCAGGCATATCATTGAAGGTCATTTTTTTGTTCGGATCCGTGCCCCAAAGAGTTTCCTCCCAGTCCGGAATACTATCGCCGTCGGAATCTTTTTGGATCAGATCGGAAATGGTCTGATTTTCTACCTTCAAAGTTGTGGTATTTTTTTCATTTCCCTTAATAAAATTTTCTCCGGAGGACGACATAAAAAAAATTATGAAAATAATTACCGCCAGAACGACAATAATACTTGTTATTATTGTGAATTTTTTACTGGGCAGGTATCTTTGATATTTTTCTTTGTTAAAATTCATTTTTTGTTTATCACCATCTTGAAGTTCCAAAAAGATTTATTGTTTCCAGGCTGACTTCTTGTTCGAGCGGAGGATATGACTCCAAAATGCAGATTATCGTTGTTTGTCCGCTATACCTTCCCATTATTAGCTGATGAGACGCCGGCGTAGTTCCGGTTTTTGAAGTTACGAAGGACGGTATGAAATAGCTGATTGGGGTACCGGCAGGCGAACCGATAGGCATAATTGAAATTGAAGTTCCATACATCGGACAAACATAGCCGGCTGATTCTAACGCTTCTATTTCCACCGCCTTTGGAGCAGTTATTCTTCCGCCGAAGAGTCTTCCGAAAGAGAAATTAGCGGAAACTGTTCTGGCGCCGGCAAACAGCAGAAAAACGATTAGCAAAATGAAAATGATGCCTTTTTTCACGCATATATTATAACAATAATAAAAGACAGACGCTACTTTTTTTTGTTGATATGTATGTCCTTTATGAGATTAGTCCAATCTTTAAGCGTTAGTTCTTCTGCTCTCTTGTTTTTTAAGGTGTTTTCACAAGATTTATCAATGAAAATTCCCATTTTTTTAAGATTTGACGAGAGTTTTTTCCTTTTATGGGTAAAACCGGCGCGAATTACCTCCCAAAACTCCTTTTCGTTTATATTATTTTCGACAAAAATTTTATCGGATATATTTTTTATATAGATTACCGCCGAATCCACGTTGGGAGTCGGGTAAAAATTCCCCCGGCTGACCCTGAATAATATTTTCGGTTCTCCGTATGCTTTTACGGAGATTGAAAGCAGGCTTTCCCTGCCATCACGCGCTATTATTCTTTCCGCGACCTCCTTTTGGATCATCAAAGCCATCGACTTGGGCTTATTTTTGTCCGAAAGAAATTTTTTTAATATGGCGCCGGTAATGTTGTAAGGAATATTGGCGACAATTTTATAGTTTCGCAGGACATTCTTGCTCTCACCACGAAAATTTTCTGCTGAAAATTTTCTCTGTCCGTCGCCGTCGCTCCTTCCAAGGGTTCGCTCAAGAATGTCCTGCTTCACTAAAATTAATTTTTTATTTTTTATTTCTTTTTTAAATTTTTTGGCCAATTCCTTTGCCAGGTTGTCGTCTTTTTCAACAGCAATAACTTTTTTTGCCCGGGCCAATAAATATTTAGTCAGATTGCCTGTACCGGGTCCGACTTCAAGCACCGTATCTTTTTTGGAGATATTTGATTCAAGAACCATGTGTTCCGCTACTCTTGGATTTATTAAAAAATTTTGCCCTAATGATTTTTTTGCTCTGTATTTCATCATATGTAGATAGTTTTTATTTTGTCGGTTTCATCTTCCTTTTCCATGATATCGCCTGGAATGTCGGAAATAAATTCGGACGGAGCATTTATTTGTCGCGAACCGAAAATGGTTCGGAAATTAGCGAACGACAAAAATAATTTTTCCTTGGCGCGGGTCAGCGCGACGTAAAAAAGTCTGCGCTCCTCCTCCGAGTCCTCTCCATTTTTATCTTCGTTAATTTTTTGGTGCGGAAATAAACCATCTTCCAGTCCAGTAATAAAAACATACTTAAACTCAAGTCCCTTGGATGCGTGTACCGTCATTAATTTTACAGCATTTTTATTTTCCTTTTTTCCCTGGTTGAGCATAATACTGTCTTGATCCGAGGCCAGGGAAGCGTCTTCCAGCAGTTTCTCGATTCCCATTCCATCTTTTAAATCATTGTATTTTAGGGCTAAAGTGGCTAATTCTCTGATGTTTTCCAATCTCTCCATGTCTTCTTCACTACCAGTCTCTAGTTCCATTTCTATACCCGATTTTTTGACCGCAAATTTTACAACATCGGATGCTTTTTCTTTTTCTATTTTTTCTTTTATTTCTTCCAGCGTTTTATAAAAATTATCGATTTTTATTTTTGTTTTTATTGGCAAACTGTTCGTATCTCCTGAAAAAATTTTTGCCAGTGTCGCTTTTCCTATTCCTCTAGCCGGGAAATTTATTATTCTTTTTATATCGGAAAGATTTTCCGGATTGAGCGCGGCGCGGAGGTAGGCGAGCGTATCTTTGATTTCTTTTCTCTCAAAAAATTTTACTCCCAAAACTTGATACGGGATTTTGTATCGGAGCATTGCTTCTTCCAACGCGCGGGATTGAAAATTGGCGCGGTATAAAATTGCGGTTTCCGGTTTATTCAGTAACTCTGAAATTTTGGTGGCCACAAAATTCGCTTCGTCGTTTTCATCCAGCGCTTCGTAAAAAATTATCTTCTCGCCGGTTTTATTTTTGGTAAACAAATTTTTATCCGGTCTGTATTTATTTTTCTTTATTACTTCATTGGCCGCCTCCAATATGTTTTTAGTGGATCTGTAGTTCTCTTCCAGTAGAATTATTTTCGCGTCCGGATAATCTTTCTCAAAACTCAAAATATTTTTTAGATTCGCTCCGCGCCAGGAATAAATATTCTGGTCGGCGTCCCCCACTACGCAGATATTCCCGTTATTTTCGGAGAGCAGGCGCGACATCAGATACTGCACCTCGTTGGTGTCCTGATATTCGTCGATGTGGATGTAATCCCATTTTTCCTGATAAATCTTTCTGACTTGCCCGTTTTCTTTCAGCAATTTTGTCGCCCTCAAAAGCAAATCGTCGAAATCCAACGAATTTTCTTTGGCTTTTTTCTTTTCATACAGGTTCCAAACCTGAGCCACGATTTTACTCAAATAGCCCGCCGCCGGATCATTTGCCCTTTGCTCGTAATCCGCCAGCTGCGTGAATTTACCCTTTTCCCGGCTGATGATATTGCCTATCTTTTTCGGGTCATATTGTTTCGGGTCCAGTCCCGCCTCTTTTACCGCCTCTTTTATGAGCATTGCGGAATCCGGCTCGTCCAATATGGCAAAATGCCTGGTTAGCCCCAAAACTCTGGCGTTTTCCTTTATTATATAGACCCCTAGGGAGTGAAAAGTGCTGACAAATGGTTCGGCATTCTGTCCCTTGGCGTTTTTTTTGATTTCCGCGACAATCCGTTCGCGCATTTCTTTGGCCGCCTTATTGGTAAAAGTAACGGCCAAAATCTTTTCCGGCGCGACCCCGTTTTTTATCAGATTCAGTATTCTGTGCGTTATTGTCTTGGTTTTTCCGGCTCCTGCCCCCGCGACGATAAGAAGCGGTCCCTTTATATGGGTTGCCGCCTCCCTTTGTTTGCCATTCAGTCCCTTTAAATGCTCTTCCATAGATACAATACTAGCACAGATAGTTTTCCACAGAGTGATTGACTTATGCCTTGTTTTTAGATACCCTATGAGAGTACCTTTTGAGGTGGCTATGGGTGGATAAATGGCTGAAATTCAGAGACGATGGTACTATGATGAGAATTTTACTTAAAATATACAGCTCTATTCTGTCGTTTTCCCTGTTGTTTGGGGCGTTTTTTGCGCCTTTTACCGCGAATGCGGCCTTCTTTTCTTCAATCTTTGGCAACCAAGTTTCTGCGGCGGACACGATGGATACCCCCTCTCAAAGTACCCAAAACTCTCAAACTATGGCCCTTCTCCAGGCCAATGTCTCTTCCGCTTCCCTTTTTCAAGAGAAAAATGGCGCAAAAGATAATTCAACCGATGAAATAAATGTAAATACCGATAATATCTCTGATAATGCGCTAAAATCTGTGGGCGTTTCCGATGGGAGGGACGCCATAGACTCCTCTTGTGGAGATATAACTATTTATAAAGTAATAGAAAATGATTCCATTTCTAAAGTAGCTAAGATGCTTGATGTTACTGAAAATACTGTTCTGGTGGCGAATAGCATGAAGAAGAAGCTTGTGAAAGATGATGTACTTTTCATTCCAACTGTTTCTGGTGTTAAAATTACCGTTACTAAGGGGCAGACACTGCAGAGTATTGCCAAACGTTACAAGGTTAATATAAATGACATTGCTTTTTGTAATGGTATTGCTCCAGACACCAAGCTGGCAATAAACGCCGAGCTTGTGATTCCTGGTGGTGACAGCATGGCCGATGAGGGCGGAGACAAACCCGCGCCCAATCTTGGCTCAGCCCTGTCCAGAGATTTACAATATTACGCTACTCACTCACTTCCAGAACTTGTTGATTATTTTATATATCCTTTGCCTATTGGTGTTGGACATAAGACTCAAGGCCTACATGGTCCGGGACATCGAGGCATAGATTACGGCGCGCCAAAAGGCACACCGATTTATGCATCCGCAAAGGGAGTGGTTAGCATTACGTGCAAAGGCTGGTGTGGAGCTTATGGCACTATGGCTATCATAGATCATCCGGATAAAGATACGAAAACTCTCTATGCTCATATGTCTAAGATTGCCGTACATACTGGCGACGAGGTTACTCCAGGCCAAACTATCGGCTATGTCGGTTCCACCGGGCATTCCACCGGCCCGCATCTCCACTTTGAAGTTTTTTATTTTAAAAATCCAGGTGTTGATGGGAGCTGGGTGAATCAATAAAATTATTCCAAATAAAGCAGAGCAACCATAGTCATAATTCCGATTATGACTATTATTATTTGTGATACCGAATGTTTGAGACCCTTTGTCTTGTGGAGTTCTGGGATTAAATCGGCAACCGCGATGTAGATAAAACCACCGGCCGTAACCGGTAGAATCCAGGAAGTGAAAGTTTCGGCAATATTGCCGAAAATCAGGGCAATAATGACTCCCAGAATTGCGGTTAGCGCCGAAACGAAGTTCAGAAATAAGGCTCTTTTTTTGCCGTAGCCCGAATGAATCAGCACGGCGAAATCCCCTATTTCCTGCGGAATTTCATGCAGAACTACTGCCAGAGTTGTGGCAATTCCGATCGGGATACTGACCAAAAAACTGACGCCGATAATTATTCCGTCTATGAAATTATGAAAACCGTCGGTGAAAAGCAGCAGCTTCCCCACCGGATGGATGCCGGGCACTCCTTCGTCCTCGCCGTGGTGGTGCCAGTGCAGAAATTTTTCTAGAGTAAAAAACGCGATGATGCCTAGTATGATCAGCAGGCTTATGACGGTGGAATTTGAATAACTTTCAAAAGCTTCCGGTATCAAATGAATGAACGCGTCGCCCAAAAGCGCGCCCACGGCCAAACTTATGAAAAAGCTCATGTATCTTTTGACCATATCTTCTTTGAAAGTGAGAAAAAACACGCCGGTTAGCGAGACGAGGCTCACAATGATGACGCTTATGAATGCGTAAAAATATATTGTTATCATATGTGTGCGGGATGGGAGAATCGAACTCCCAACCTCAGTTTGGAAAACTGACGTTTTACCATTAAACTAATCCCGCTATCCCAGATAAATTTATACACTAAAAGAGCATCAAAAACAACGCTCTTTTTAATATTTGATAAAGGCCTGTAAATTATTCAACCACGATTGTTCCCAAATGGCTGGCTTTCAGATGATTGTGGTATTTCCAAGTGCCTGTTTTGTTGAAAGTGAAGCTCCAAGAATCGCCCGGCTGGGTACTGCCGCAAGCATCGAAAGCCGTTCCGGAGACGTCCAGGCAATGTTCGGAAAGAGAAGTTCCGCTGTATAGCGTGTGGCTGGGATGAACTCCGGAGGCGGTCCACATGCCGGACGAACTTTCATTTTTCCAAGCGACCGTCTCCCCCAATTTTACGGTTAATGTGCCGGGTTCGTATCCCGCGTCGGTGTAAATGACGGTATTTCTTGTTTCCACCCCGGTTGTGGCGGCGGGGGCCTCCACTTTTTTATTTTTAAGCAGAAAATATCCTCCTGCAATAATGATGACTATAACCAATACAAGACTGATTGTTTTATTCATTTTCTTTGTTTAAATTATTGATATTGTTAATAAAATTTTCAGGCCCGCCCGGACCAGGCGAGGCCGGCCAAGATTCAATAATCAAAACTACTGCCGCGGCCAGAAGCCCAATGTCTCTGACTGTTATGTCAGTAATGCCGCTTACTGCCAAAATAATGACCATTTGAGCACCATTTGGCAATTGTTTCCTATCGGACAGGCCGGCTTTTCCAGAGCAATTCGTTTTCGGATCAAATAAACAGTTTCACTGATTCCGATCGCCGAAAGGGTGAAAATTAAGGCAAATGAAGTCATGTCGGGCTGCTGGGAATT
>CAYIHB010000012.1:10658-12987 GCA_964363165.1 uncultured Candidatus Saccharibacteria bacterium | reverse complement strand
CTGAAACTTGCCCGTTCAAAAAATATATGGGAACAAAGAATAGCCATAATTTCCACTTTTGCCTTTATTAGAAAAGGGGACATAAAGTGGTCTTTAAAACTTGCTAAAATGTTTTTAAGCCACGACCATGACCTTATCCATAAAGCCACCGGCTGGATGCTGCGGGAAGTGGGGAAGAAGAATATGAAAGAATTACGAAAATTTCTAGATTCCAATCTCTCCCGCATGCCCCGCACCATGCTCCGCTACGCCATCGAAAAGTTTCCGGAGAATACTCGTAAAAAATACTTGAAGAAATAGATTTTACCCTTTATTTTACAGGGTTTTTTGTGAATATTAACATTTTTAAATAAGAGTTGCTTGACTTGGTTTAACCTTTAGTATAATATAACAATATTGTTATATTAATAAAAGGTCGAAAAATTATATGCTAAAAGAATCAAAAATTATTATATGGTCTATAGATTGGGGGAAAATAGATCGTAAAAACTGGGCGGAAAAAGAGAGGGCTAAGTATGAAAATAAAAACAAAAATGACTATGAACTTTTCTTTAGAAAATTAGAATGGTTCCAAGGTAAAAACATTAGTGAACTTTTAGAGAATGAGGATATAGAAAGAATTGGTAAAAATAAATGTGGGCATAAATTAAACTTTAAAGTACGCAAAAAAATAATACGAATATTGGGATATTTGGAAAATAGTCATCAAATATTCCATGCCCTTTTGTTTCTAGTTAAGAAAACCAATAAAATTACCTTAAAGGATTTAAACACTTTTGAGGAACGAATCAAAAAATATGAAAATTAAAATGAATGAAAATAGAAAACATGATTTTAGGTTTGAAGTTGCAAATTTGATTACAGAGGCAAGATATCATTATAAAATTACACAAAAACAACTAGCGAAAAAAGTGGGTACGCAACAGCCGAGTATTGCCAGAATAGAAAGTGGAAGTACTTTACCAAGTTTAAGTTTTTTAGAGCGTTTAGCTGATTCCCTTGGTACATATCTTATTGCACCTCAGTTTGGTTTTATGAAACAAAAAGATGAGTTCGAAAATAAATCTGTAAAGAAAGAAGAGACATTAAATCATAAATTTGACATAAAAAGTGAAGTGCCAAGTCAATATTACCGTTATAATACAACAGATAAAAAGTTAACAACAATATCTGGTTAGAATTATTATGAAAAAACAAAAAGACATAAAACATATATGGAGCGTAGTAGCCCAATCATCTTTAGTTGAACAACAGACTAACAATATTTCAATTCTTAAAGTTTTGGAACAATTAAATGTAAATCTTTCAATCAAAGACCAAGAGGGGTTAAAAAACAATCCTGGTAAAGCAATTTTAGTTAATTTTCCTTTTCAGGTTATATCTTTATGGCAAAGTATAAATCCTAAAAAAGATCCAACTGCTGATGTAGAAATAGAATTTTTTGACCCAATTGGTCTAAGTTTACAAAATATTAAATTTAAGCTGCAGTTTGAGACAAAGAAAACTAGAATGAGATCAATTACCAGTAGTCCCGTAATTAGTATTATGGATACTGGAGTATATTTATTTAAAATACGTATAAAAGAAGATGGTGAGGATAATTTCTCAGATGTTGCTGAAATTCCAATAGAAGTTAGAGTAATAAAAGCAGTATAAAATAGTGTCCATTTTCACCGAAAAAGAAAAAATATTGATGAAAGAGTTGGATACACCGGCAAAAGTGCAGGATTTTTTGAATGGGTTACGGTTTAATTTTGAAGAGAGGGGAGAGACATTAAAATCGCCGGTCAGGATTTTGAGGACCAAAAGCGCGCATTGCATCGAGGGAGCCATTTTGGGCGCGTATATCCTTTCCTTACGGGGCTTTCCGCCGCTTGTGTTGCATCTGGAAGCGACCAAAAGGGATTTTGACCATGTTATAGCGCCCTTCAAAATAAGAGGCCTGTGGGGCGCATTATCCAAGACCAATCACGCGGTGCTCAGATATCGAGAGCCCATTTACAAAAATATCCGCGAGTTGGTGATGTCCTATTTTCACGAATATTTTTTGGATAATGGCCTGCCTGCGCAGGCAGGCCTGAAAACTTTGCGCAGATATTCCAAACCGCTCAATTTGAACACTTTTGAAAAAGGTTGGGAACTGGAGAATAGCGACCTCTGGGGCATAGACGAAGAACTGGATAAAATAAAACATTACGATATTATGCCGAAGTCCCACATTAAAAAACTCCGAAAAGCGGACAAAATGGAAATCAAAGCCGGGAAGATTACAGAATTTAAAAAATACTGAAAATTTTATCTAAAAGATTCCTGAACCAGCTCTTTTTTA
>CAYIHB010000012.1:0-10558 GCA_964363165.1 uncultured Candidatus Saccharibacteria bacterium | reverse complement strand
AATTTCTGCATTATTTGATTCCAGGTTTTGCCGGATAGGGCGGTCGCGACATAAGCGGTTTCCCAAAGCTTGCTATTCTCGTCGTCATTTTTCATTCCGCCGTCGGTGTCTTGATTTGCCGCCAAATAATCGAGCGGAGTGTTGTTATTTTTGACCCAATCTTCCGGCTTTTCGGATAGCGCCAAAATCCCTTCTATCGCCCAGGCGGTGGAAGAATTATTTCCCCAACCTCCGTTATCATTCCAGCTATGCCTTAAAAACTCTTCCGCTTTTATAAGCGCACTTTTAACTTGCACATCTTGGCTAAAAGGAGCTAAAGCTTCTATTCCCGCGCCTGTCATATCCACGGAATAATCCCAAGAACCATTTTCTTTCTGTTCACTTAAAACGAAAGATATATCATCGCTCATTATTTTTTCGGTTTGTATAAATCCCGCATTTTGTAAGACAATCAGGGCGAAAATATCATCGTTATCTTTATTTGCGTCACCGAATTGCTTGCCGTCGAAGCTGTCAGTTATCTTTTTTATGTAATTTTCTCCACTTATGTTATAAGGGTTCATCCCTAAAGCCATCAAGGCCATTGCATGCCTTTCGTAATCGGTCAATTGATAATCGTCGGTTTTTAATCCCCCGAAATATTTCGCCAGTTTTGTTTTTTGATCCTGAAAATTTTCACTTGAAGAGAGAGACAACGCCGTCCAGTCGGTATATAAATCATCGCTGAAGGAACCATTTTCTTTTTGCTGCGAAGTTATGAATCCTAATGCTTTTTCTAGATCGAATTTCGGTTTTATCTGGACAGGCGGATTGAATATTATTCCGCCACCTGTAGGAGCTGGAGGTGTTTTTACCATCAAAGCTTCTGTGGGAAAATAAAAATCTTCCTTAACCCCTACATTATAAGAACCGACTGGAATTGCCGAAAAAATTGCCTGGCCGTTTGCATCCACGGCGGAAGTTTGTATCTCTATCGGCGAAAAAGGGTCGCTTGGATTAGCTTGCGTCAAACCGGCAGTTACTCCGGCTCTTGTTGCCCAGGTATTGTCTTGATAACTGTATTTCTGTGCCGTGACAGTCAAAGTGTCATTCGTGTTTATATTTGGCGAGCTTAGTAAAATTCTGTTTTGCGGGCCGAAGTATAAATAGATAACATCATTAACAGATACGGTGTTTTGGTCAACGCTGGCAAGGGGATAAGAGCCATTTACGGTGTATTGCCAATTATCGCAATGATTTCCAGCAGGGCTTGTTATACACTTGATGTAGTCTCCGAAAGAATAATGCTGTAAGTCCGATATGTTCCAGCTTGGGTCTGCCTGGTCCGCGTTATTTAATACGGTTAATACGGTATCTCCCGGCTGTATAGGAACATTCGCAGTTTGAAAGACAAAAGCATCTCCATCGCGAATTGTTAAACTGACATCCGCGGCAAAAACAGGGGAGTAAAAGAACAACGCAAGAGTTATCAAACCAATTGTAAAAATAATTTTGTTTTTCATAATTTTTCTTGTCCCGTACTGAGCTTTGCTCTAGTACTGGGATTCATATTTCCAAGAGATTATATCTCCTTTGTTAATCTTATAATTCGACACGCCGATATCGGCTTTTTTGCCATTTACATAATAAATCCAACTTTTATCCTCGTTTTTCACCCCATTTATTGATAGGATAAATTTTCCCATTCCCAAATAATTTTTTTCCGTAAAAGTTATTTTCCCTTCTTTTTCGAGTGCGTTCATAAAATCATAAACAGTTGTCTGGCCTGGGATTGTATTTTCATAATGAAGTTCAGGTGTTGATTTTAAAACCGCATGAGAATTGAAGAAAAAAGCTCCTAAAAATATTGCCAAAGTCAAGACTATTAAAATTATTTTTTTGTTTTTTGTCATAAAAAAAATTCTGCCGTGCAGAATTTTGGGGCCTTCAAAAATAAGAAGGGGTATCCTGCTCGGGAAAATTGAAATGATTGATAATCGGACTTGTCCCCGACTTTATGTCGGAGCTTACCGTAGCGGCACTGTACTGGAATCCCCGCCTGCAGCGTTATACGCAGCATTTCGGGCAGGTCACCAGTTTCCTCAATCACTTCTTGCGATTTTTAAACGAACTTGTTTAGTATATACTTACCTTAAGAGATGTCAAAAAAAACTGTGGAAAAAGTAATCCGCCGGAGGTGGACAAGAATAATGATTTTCGGGACTTTTGATGGGCTACACAAAGGACATCTTAGTTTTTTTAAACAGGCAAGAAACTTCACAAAGAATTCATTTTTAATTGTTTCAATAGCGCGAGATAGGAATGTAAGAAAAATAAAGGGTAGATTTCCCGTTTTAAACGAGAAAAAAAGGATGATTTTGGTGAAAAAATGCGGATTGGCCGATAAAGTGGTTCTTTCCGGCTTAAAAAATCATATTCCCCATATCGTAAAAGAAAGTCCGGATATTATAGCCTTGGGTTACGACCAGAAAGCCTACATCAAAAATCTCAGAAAAAGTCTGAAAAATAAAGGTATCTCTGTGAAGATAGTGCGTTTGGAACCCTACGGGGAAAGGACCTACAAAAATCACTTGATAAACAAAAAAAGATGAATATAATTTATATTATTAGTTTTTATTGAGTCATATGCAAGATTTCAATCTTACAAAAATCATAAAAAAAATATTTTTAAACAGAAACTTTGCCTACGTGTTTTTTGTCAGTTTAGTTTCCCTGATCATTCTTTCGGCTATAGCGTTGGGGCTTGTTTGGCATTTCCGAGCAAATGTTTTCGATTACCTGGCCAGAGAATATTTGCGAGAAATACAGAACCCGACCGCCGATCAGGGAAACGATTCAAAATCGGCTGGCGAGAGAATCATAGAAAAACAATCTATTTTCACGCAGGAATCTTTCGTCATTGAGGCTGTCAAGAAGACCAATCCGGCAGTCGTTTCCATCATTATTAGTAAGGATGTTCCTAAATATGAACTTTACACCGATCCGAATCAGCAACAGGACCCGTTTGGTGGTTTATTCCCCGGTTTCTCTTTCAATATTCCGCAATACCGACAAAATGGCACGGAGAAAAAAGATATCGGCGGCGGTTCGGGATTTTTGGTATCCAGCGACGGACTGATTGTTACCAATAGACATGTTGTTGATCAAACAAATGCCGAATATACGGTTTTTACCAATGACGGGAAAAAACATCCGGCAACGGTTGTGGCTCGCGACCCCGTATTGGACGTTGCTCTTATAAGAATTGTAGGTTCTGGTTTTCCGTATCTTGGCTTGGGCGATTCTGATTCATTAAAAGTAGGGCAGAGTGTTATAGTCATAGGCAACGCGCTGGGTGAATACAGGAATACAGTTTCCGTCGGCGTTGTTTCCGGATTAGCCCGCTCGGTTGTTGCCGGAGATTCTTCCGGTAATACGGAATTACTGGATCATGTTATTCAAACAGACGCGGCGATCAATCCGGGAAATTCCGGGGGGCCATTGCTTAACCTTTCCGGAAATGTGATCGGCGTCAATGTTGCCATAGCGCAGGGGTCTCAAAATGTGGGCTTCGCCCTTCCGATAAACAGCGTCAAAGGTGCTATTGAGTCGGTCAAAGCTACCGGTAAAATAGTAAGGCCATATTTAGGGGTTAGATATACCATTATTACTCCAGAAATGAAAGACGCGAATAACTTGCCGGTCGATTATGGGGTGCTTGTCAAAGCAGGGCAGAGTTCGAACGAACTTGCCGTTGTTCCGGGAAGTCCAGCGGATAAAGCGGGAATAGTTGAGAATGACATAATTCTTGAAGTTGACGGCACAAAATTGGACAACAAAACTACCCTGGCTTCCGTTATCAGGCAGAAAGGTATCGGCAGCATAATCACTCTGAAAATTCTACATAAAGGTGCTGAAAAAAATGTTCAGGTGACTCTTGAAGTGGCCAAAGATTAAGTACTCTAGGCGGAAGCCTTGCTTCCGTCTAAAGTATTCATCTTACATCTTTGAGTCGCAAGGTAATGAAAAATCCCATCAGCAATACCGCGCCCAAGATGAAAAAAAGATATTCAAAAGAAGGAACCAAGAAAAGGACAGGAACGGCAATAAGGGGGGCAACAATATAAGAAACAGAAGGAGCGTTGCGGAAAAAACTGATCTGATCGGCGTTTTCTTCGTTTACGACTTTAAAAAAATAACTCTCATTCATAACCTCTATAGTGGCGGCGCCGACGCGTGTGGCAAAAAGCACCGAAGCCCACATCCAAAGGGCAGGTTCTTTGATTAAAGGAATTATTAAAACGGATAATATGATAATCAAAAATCCCGTTATCAGCATTTTTTTCTCGCCGATTTTATCCGAGAGTTTGCCCAAAGGAAAATCCAATATAACGAAGGGAAGAAGCATTATTGAAAAAATAATGCCTATTTTATCCCAACCGAAACCCATATATTCATGCAGATATATCGGCGTATAAATTATCATCCAGACGTAAAAAAATTGTAAAATAAAATTGCTCAAATATATTTTTGAGATATGTTTATTTTGTATGAAAGACCTGATCGTTTTTGATATAGAAACCTTTTTATATTCCGGATCTTCAAAATTATGGAGAAATAAAATAAAAACAAGCAACAATAAAACCATAAATCCGGCGCTGAAAAGATAAATACCCCCAAAAGAACTTTTCCCTATTATTGAACCGGAAATCATCTGAGCGACGACCCAGGCAAAGTTAACTACCATCAAATAGAATCCACGCAGCGTTCCGATATTGGAATTTTTAGAAAAATCCTCAATAAAAATATCGAGTGAAGCGATAACAAGGCTTACAGACACAAAATAAAGAATAAAAGCGGGAATTATAACAAAGGCGCTATCTCCGATTGCCAACAAAACGAGCGATACGAGAATTAACGAAGAAGAAAAAAGAATCGCGCGACGATTGCCCCAACGGGTCAGAATCTCTGGCATTTTTAGCAGGCTTATTATGGCTATAACTGAAGCGATTATGTAAATAATGCCCACATAGTCTCTGCCGATATAGGTTTCCAATAAACTTGAATTTATATAGGAAACCAAAGCGACCGGCATGGAAAAAAGAAAGCCGGCCAGATATATTATTTTTCTGTCGTGTTTCATATACTCAAAACTACCGGGATAACCAGGGGCCTTTTGGCGGTTTTTTGATAAAGAAATTTTGAGACTGTTTCGCCCAGATTGGCTTTGATGTAATCGAGATCAATCATATTATTCCTCACCGCCACGTCTTCCACTCCTTTTTTAATAATAATTCTCACCTGGCGCAGAAGTTCTTGATTTTCTTTCAGGTAAACGAATCCGCGCGATATCAAGTCCGGAGATTTTTTCAATTTTCCGGTTTTTTGATCCACCAGAGCTATTATCACAAACATTCCGTCCTGCGCCAGCATCTGCCTGTCCCTGATGACGACATCCTGTATGTCGCTGATGGCAAGCCCGTCCACCATCATCAATCCGGCAGGAGCCTTTTCCTTGCGCAATGTCATTTTCTCCCCGTTGGCGGATATTTCAATGATTGAACCGTTATCCGGAACTACGATATTTTCTTCCGACATGCCGAGTTCCATGGCCAGTTCTTTATGAAGTTCCAGATGGTAATGATGTCCGTGGATAGGTATGAAAAATTTAGGATGAGTTTTTTTGTGGAGCCATTTTATGTCTTCTTTGTTCCCGTGTCCGGTAGCGTGGACGAAATCTTCTCCGGGAGTTCTGTAACTGATAATTTTAACGCCTTGTCGCGACAGGCCGTCTTTCATTTTCTGCACCTGCAGCTCGTTGCCCGGGACGATGGAGGCGGAGAGTATTATAGTGTCTCCTTTGTGCAGGGAAAATTTTGTGTGCGATTTGTTGGCGGCGCGGTTGAGCGCGGCGAATTCCTCGCCTTGGGCTCCGGTCATCAGAACCACGACTTTATTCGGGGGGTAACTGTTTACTTCCTCTATCGGTATTATGGTGCCTTTTTTGGGCTTGAAATATCCCGCTTCAATTGCCACTTCAATGTTCGTTTTTATGGAACGTCCGTCCAAGGCGACTTTTTTCCCGAGAGTTTCGGCCACTTTTACTATGAAGGCCAATCTGGTGATATGAGAGGCAAAAGCCGCGATAATTATTCGCCCGTTTATTTTTTTTATCAGGTTTTCCAATCCTTGATGCACTTTTATTTCAGGCAAGGCGAAACCCTCATTCTCGACATTAGTGGAATCGGTCATTAAAAGAAGCACTTTTGCTTTGTTGAAAATTGAATATTCTTTCTCTTCTTCCGAGGTTACAACTCCGTTCACTTGGTCCAATTTATAATCTCCCGGATTCACAATCCATCCGTTTTTGGTCTCTATAATTATTCCCATAGAATCGGGAACGGTATGCATAACCCCGAAAAATTTAATTTTTATCTTTCCGCAGGTTATGACGGAATCTTTTTCGACGATATTTTCTTTCATCGCCGGTAGTTGCGGGAATTCCGCTTGGCGCTTTCTCATTAAGAGTATGGAAAGTTTGCGAGAGTACACGGGCGGGTTGCCTATGCGGGAAAGAACAACCGGCACGCCTCCGATGTGATCCAGATGCCCGTGCGTTATGATAAGGGCGCGGATTTTTTCTTTATGTTCCTCAAGATAAGTCGTATTTGGAATGACATAGTCAACTCCGGGGGTTTCTTCATTGGAAAAATGCATGCCGGCGTCAATTATAATGATATCGTTGTCTATTTCTATGGCGGTCATATTTTTACCTATTTCTTCCACTCCTCCGAGTGGGATGATACGCACTACTCCCTCCGAAGGAGAAGGGATTTTGCTTTCATTGGTATTGGTGTATCCGCTTTTGCCGGTAAAGGAACGATTACCGCGAGATTGCCTGTAATTTTTTTTGGAATACTGATAAGTGGAACTTTTTACTAATTTTTTTCTTCCACCCATATTCTGTCCACCGCCTGCCGATTGGCGGGCGGATCCCTCTGAGCGGAATTCTCGAGCGGGTTTTTTTTCTCCGCCCGATGGATGGACAGGTTCAATACTGACAGAGCTGAAAGATAATCTAGTTTTTCTCATTGTTTTTTATTTTTTTTTATAATAAGAATAGTTTTTATTCGGAAAATATTTTCCAAACATTATCGGTCTTAGTATACCATAGGTATGAATCCAAGAATCTGTCGCTTGAGGTAACAATATGATCCATGGAAAATCCTCTGATATTTTTCGAGACTACATATATAAAATCGGGACTATATAGAAAAACCGCTGGCATATCTTTTCTGATTTCGTCTTCAAACTGAACATATTTTTTGACTCTCGATTTTTCGTCGATCGTCACAAATGCGTCTTCCAAGATCTTGTCTACTTTTGTGTTGGTATACATGGCCACATTTAATCCCGGATCTTTCCTTTGCGAGGAATGCCAGAAAGCGAATAAGTCCGACTCATGATTTATAATTTCCCCAAAAAGCAAGGCATCGTATTTGCGCGGGCGAATGACGCTCTGGTTTAAATTGCCGATTTCAAAAGTTTTTACGGTGACCTTCATGCCGATATTTTCCAGATTTTGTTTTATTATTTCGGCGGATTTCGCCAGTTCCGGAGCGTTACCCGTCGAGATAGAAAACTCCAAATATGATGAGACTTTTTTCTTTTTTTTATCGGTTATTGTTTTTTGGAGGAATCCATCCGTACCTTTTTTCCAGCCGTCTTTATTCAGAATATCTTCCGCCTTTTTGACTTTCTCTTCGTAAGAAATACCGTCTTTCTCGTTTAACTTTTGATAACTGATCATGTTGGGCGGGATGGGGTCGTCAATCGCAACTCCATACCCCGATAGCACATCATGAACAATACTGTCTTTATTAATGGCAAGGTTCATGGCTGTTATTACGTTCTTATCGGTAAAAATCTGATTTTGATTTTGATTGAAAAAAAGCCCGAATACCCTGGGAAGCGTCAGAGATTCTACCCGGTAATTTTGTTCTTTCAATATCTGCGCGTTTGTCGGAGTGATAGAGCTTATCTGGTCCACTTCTCCTCTTTCCAGCGCAGAAATCTGATCGTCTTCATTCGAATAAAAACGCAATGTCAGTGTTTCAATGTACGGTTCACCCAGATTAAATCTTGAAAAAGGCACCAGATCGTAATAATCTATCGATCCGCCCGATTGTTTGCTTACTTTTCCGACTTTATAAGGTCCCGACCCGATCGGTTGGGTATTGGCATCGTTAAGTTCTATGGGCGTAGTGCTCCATATGTGCGCCGGCATTATGCCAAGCGTCGTGTTTTCCAAAAATGATGCGTAGGGCTGTTTTAAAGTGAATTTAATGGTTTTTTCGTCTATCTTTTCGACGCTGACCCCGTCCCAGTTTCCCTTTTTGGGACTTTTTATGACCGGATCTTTTATTTTATCTATGGTAAAAACCACATCATCGGCGGTAACAGCTTTATTGTCATGAAAATATATTTTGTCTCTTAAAGTAAAAGTGTAGGTCAAGCCGTCTTTCGACGTTTCGTATTTCGAAGCCAAATCCGGAGTCAGGGTGCCGTCCGTATTTTTTCTCATTAATCCCGAATAAATAAGCGACACCAAATCGTTATCGGCATCGGAAAATGCCAATACCGGATTCACGAAGCGGGGAGTGCCGACGATACCTTCGGTTATGGATCCTCCTTGCAGAGGCACATTTACCATGAATGACTTGTTGATTTTTTGAAGTATTATCAATGTGCTTATGCAGAAAATAATAAGAAAACCCAGGAAAACAAAATACTCTCTTTTGGAAAAATGAGAGATGGCCTTTTTGACTTCGCTTTTTGACGGCAATAAACCACGTATGCGAGTATAGAAATTTTTCATAAAACTTGAAATTCGACGAAAAATATTTTAGCCTTTTGCTTTTATTATTATAGCCAGGAAGGCGGACAAGGCAAAAAGAACTCCGCAAACAATAGACAAGTAAAAAAGAAATTTTTCGAAACCCCGGCGGGTGTGACGGAAAGCGTCGCCATCGCTTCCTCCCAAAGCGCCTCCCAGCCCCGCGCCCGATTGCTGAAGCAGTATGGCCGTAACCAACACAACAGAAAGTATTATCTGCGCATAAGGCAGTATTATAGCCACTAATTGCATAGGGCCAGTATGGCATATTTTAACCCAAAAAGCAACCATTTTTGCAAAAAATTTACCACGGAGTATAATTGTCGGTATGAAAAAAGTAACCTCGGTATTGAACTTGCTGCAAACATTATTTTATAACTTCAATGCCCGTCAGATGAAAGACGCCACTTTGGCTTTCAAGAAGCATCTGGACGACGGAGGCAAAATGCTGGTGGCCATGGGCGGAGCAATGTCTTCGGCGCAGATCGGCATTACCCTGGCGCCGATGATCAAGAAAAATAAAATTCACGCTATTTCCTGCACCGGAGCGAACCTGGAAGAATCGATTTTCCGGCTGGTGGCGCACAAGAGTTATAAAGATTATCCGGATTACAGATATTTTACCAAAGAGGACGATGAAAAAATTTTGAAGAGGGGAGAAAGAAGAGTGGCAGATACCTCCATTCCGGAAGAAGAGGCGTTTCGGGTGGTGGAGCCTATTATTTTAAAGAGATGGAAAAAGGCGCAAAAAGAAGGCAAAAGGTATTTTCCGCACGAATATTTTTACCAGATTTTATTGTCCGGAGAATTAAAAGGTAAATATGAAGGCGATCCGGAACATTGCTGGCTACTGGAGGCCGCCAAAAAGAATTTGCCAATAGTTGTTCCGGGCTGGGAAGATTCCACGCTTGGAAATATTTTTGCTGGATATTGCAAGGAAGGAATTGTCAGTCCGACAATTATGAAAACCGGAGTCGAGTATATGGTTTATCTTTACGATAAATATCTGGAACTTTCCCTCGGCCGTCCCGGCACGGGCAAGGCCAAGGGCGGTCCGGGTTTGGGATTCTATCAGATCGGAGGAGGAATTTCCGGGGATTTTCCGATTTGCGTGGTGCCTTCCATAAAATACGATTTGAAAAAGAAAGTCCGGCCTTGGGGGTATTTCTGCCAGATTTCGGACAGTACCACTTCTTACGGGTCATATTCCGGAGCTACCCCCAATGAAAAAATAACCTGGGACAAGCTGACCAAACACACTCCCATGTTTGTCATAGAATCCGACGCGACTATTGTGGTCCCGCTAATGTTCGAAGCTATACTCAACAGGTACAGTATTAAAGAAAAATGAGGGTATTTCCGTGCTTGACAGTGGATTTGACCTGATATATACTTTTCCCCGAGCGTCTAGTAGTCCATTTTTGGATAAGACGTTTTTGTTTCGGTGTATATTGATAATTGAATAAATTGAGAACCCTCCCCGACTTAAGTCGAGGAGGAGCAAGTCTCATATAATGTTATATTTCATAAATAATTTTTAGAGAGCGATGATTAAACTCTAACGGATGACAAAAATACAAAAATGCAGAATCAAGAACATTGCTGTTTTTTGTTTTGTTTCGTTCTAATAACTTTTAGTTAGAGTTTGATCCTAGCTCAGGATGAACGCTGGCGGCGTGGATA
>CAYIHB010000011.1:5261-13104 GCA_964363165.1 uncultured Candidatus Saccharibacteria bacterium | reverse complement strand
GAACGGGAATATTTATATTTTTACATTCGTTGATTATTTCGGATATTTTTTCCACGTCACCCGATTCGGCGGTAAGTATGGCGGTCATATATTCGACCGGATAGTTCGCTTTCATATAGGCCGTTTGATAGGCGACCTTTCCGTACGAAGCGGCGTGCGCTTTATTGAAGCCGTAAGCCTGAAACGGCTCGAAAATTTTCCAAAGTTTTTCGGCAAAGTCCGGAGTTTGTCCGTTCGAAATTATTCCCTGCGTGAATTTTTCCCTCTGCGCCGCCATCTCCTTCGGGATTTTCTTGCCGACGGCCCTGCGGAACTTGTCCGCTTCCTCCCAGTTGTAACCGGCCAGTTCTATGGCGCAGAAGAGAAGGTCATCCTGATAAACGATAAGTCCGTACGATTCGCCCAAAAATTTTTTCATCCGCGGATCCAGATATTTCACCAGTTTCCTATCGTGTTTGCGCTTGATGTATTCTGGAATCGATTCCATGGGCCCCGGACGGTAAAGGGCAACCATCGCGTTAATATCATGAATCGAGGTTGGTTTAAGTTCTTTCAGAAATCTGGTCATGCCGGCGCCGTTCAACTGGAAAAGCCCTTCAGTCTGACCGGAAGCCAATAGCGCAAAAGTTTTTTTATCGTCCAGTGGGATATGCTCTATATCTATATTTATGTTATAGAATCTTTTTACCAAACTTATGCTATCGGCCAGAATGGACAAGTTTCTGATGCCTAGAAAATCAAATTTCAAAAGTCCGGCTTCTTCCACGCTGTACATATCGTATTGAGTAATTATTTTTCCTCCCTTGGGATCGAACTGGGTGGGCACATATTCATAAAGAGGCTTCGGAGCGATAACGACTCCGGCGGCATGCACCGAGATATGCCTGACGCACCCTTCCAGTTTTTTTGCCAGATCGATTATTTCCTTGGTATCTTTTTCTTCCTTGTATGCTTCCCTTAATTCCGGCACCATTTCCATGGCATGATCTATGGTCATCGGAAGGCCTTGCGAGCCCAGGGGAATCATTTTTGAAATCCTGTCGCCGACATTATAGGGGTATCCCAAAGCGCGAGCTACATCGCGGACCGCGCCCCGCGCCATCATTGTGCCAAAAGTTCCGATCTGCGCCACCTTATCTTCCCCGTATTTGTGTTTGACGTACTCTATCATCTCATCTCGCCTGTTGTCGGCGAAATCCATATCGATATCCGGAGGAGACGGGCGAAACGGATTTAAAAATCTTTCAAAAGGGAGTTTATACTCTATCGGATTTACGTTGGTAATACCCAAAAGATAGGTAACCATAGAGCCGGCCACCGAGCCTCTGATTGTCGTCAAAATTCCGTTATTTTTGGCATGATCCAATAGATCGTCAACCACCAGGAAATACGGAGAGTACCCCTTCTCGAAAATGATTTTAAGTTCATATTCCACTCTTTCCTTTATTTCTGGCGTTTCCTTTATACCGAGATTTTTAAAACCGGCATAGGTAAGTTCGCGTAATTTTTCGTCGTAAGTTTTTTCCTCCTCAATCTTAAATAAAGGAAAGACCCAATTGCCCAGTTTCAGTTCAAGATTGCACATATCGGCGATTTTCCGGGTATTTGCCACGGCTTCGGGTATATCTTTAAAAATTTCCAGCGCTTTCTCGGTGCTGATCAAAGAAAAATCATCATTTGAAAACTCGAATTTGGACGCTTCCTTGCTGTCACCCTGGGTATTTATTTGAAGTAATGTATGATGCGCGTCATGGTCCTCGCTGCACGGATAATGGGAGTCCTGCGTCGCGACGACCGGTATATCGTGTTTTTTGGCGAGTTTAATTAATGTCTCACGTACCTGTTTGTCGTTTTCCACCGATGGATGGCAATGAATCTCTATGAAATAATTTTCCCGGCCGAAAATTTCCTGATACTCTCGGATAATTTTTTCCGCTTTTGCCAAATCGTTTCGAACTATGCTTTGGGACAGTTCTCCGCCGAGGCATCCCGAGAGGACTATAATGCCTTCGCTGTATTTTTGTAGTATCTCTTTATCCATTCTTGGCCGGTAATAATATCCTTCCAGATTTGAAATAGTAACCAACCTTATCATGTTTTTATATCCCTGCAAATTTTTCGCCAAAAGAGTGAGGTGGTAATAACGCTTGCCTCCATCCGATTCGACTGTCCGGTCTTTGCGGGAACCGGCGGTCATATACGCTTCCACTCCGATAATGGGTTTGATGCCCTCTTTTTTAGCCAGTTTATAAAATTCAATGGCTCCGTACATATTGCCGTGATCGGTAATAGCCAGAGCGGGCATTTTGTCTTTTTTGGCCAGATCCACCAGATCCTTAAGTTTGGAAAGCCCGTCCAGCAGGGAATAGTGGGAGTGAGTATGAAGATGTATAAATTTTGCTTTTGCCTCTTCCATTTTCACTATAATAGCATATTTTTGATTGTTGTTTTATTTGTTTTTGGTATAATAAAACCATGAAAAAGATTAAAGTAGCGATAAATGGTTTCGGCAGGATAGGTAGGGCGTTTTTGAAAATAGCCTGGGAACGACCGGAAATTGAAATAGTGGCGGTAAATGAACTGGGCGATATCGCCAATATGGCTTATCTGCTCAAACACGATACTATCTATGGAAAATGGGAACACGATATAAAAACAGAAGAAAATCATCTGGTAATCGACGGAAAAAAAGTGAGAATTTCGACTGAAAAGGACCCGAGCAAACTCCCCTGGAAAGATTTGGCGGTGGATATTGCGGTGGAATCAACCGGACTTTTCGCCAGTTATGAAAAATCAAAAATGCATTTGGAGGCGGGGGCGCGGAAGGTGGTGGTGACCGCTCCCATGAAAGATGAACCGCAAGCGGGCATAGAAGGGGCGACGGTCCTGATGGGTGTTAACGAAGAAAAATTTGATACCTGTGTCATAACCTCCAACGCCTCATGCACGACGAATGCGGGCAGTCCGTTGATCGCCATTTTGGATGAGGCGCTTGGCATAGAAAAAGCGGTTTTAAATACTGTGCACGGCTACACGGCCAGCCAGTCTATTGTTGATTCTCCCAATAAAAAAGATTTTCGCGCAGGCCGGGCCGCCGCGCAGAATATCGTTCCTTCTTCCACTGGAGCGGCCATTGCCGTAACCAAAGCTTTCACGAAATTAAAGGGACTTTTTGACGGCATAGCTATGAGAGTGCCGATAGTTGCCGGCTCAATCGTTGACGTCACTTTTATTTCGAAAAAAAGTACGACGGCGGAAGAGGTTAATGAAATTCTGAAAAAAGGGTCAAAAGACAAAAGATGGAAAGGTATTTTTTCCGTGACGGAGGAAGAGCTTGTTTCAAGCGATATTTTGGGAAGCGAATATGGTTGTGTCGCGGATCTTCAAATGACCCGCGTTGTCGGGGGAAATCTTGTGAAGGTGTTGGGATGGTACGACAACGAAATGGGATACACTTATACGTTAGTGGATCATGTTATAAAGGCCGGAAATAAATAATCTTATGAAAATTTTTATTGGTGCGGATCATACGGGTTATGAATTAAAAGAAAGATTGAAAGTATATTTGAACGAGCTCGGATACGAAACAGAAGACAAGGGTTCTTTCAAATATGACCAGAATGACGATTACCCCGATTTTGTGCGGCCGGTAGCGGAAGCAGTCTCTTCCAATCCGGACAGTAGGGGAATACTTTTGGGCGGTTCGGGACAGGGGGAAGCAATTTGCGCCAACAGAATCAAAAATGTTCGGGCGGCGCTTTTTTACGGGCAGGTCATACCCAAGAGCGCGACTGACATAACTGGCAGGAAAAGCGTGGATCCTTTCGAAATCATTTTACTGGAAAGAAAACACAATGACGCGAATATTCTTTCTCTGGGCGTGAGATTTATAACGGAAGATGAAGCCAAATTCGCTGTTGAACTTTTTCTGACAACGGAATTTTCCGAAGAGGAAAGGCATATTAGAAGAATCAAAAAGTTGGGCTAATTAAATGGAAATAATTCCAGCGATACTGCCGAAAAATTACGAGGATTTAAAAAATAAAATCGCGCTGGTGCGGGGAGTAGTTCCAGTAGTGCAAATAGACATTTGCGACGGGATTTTTGTGCCAAATAAAAGCTGGCCTTTTTCCACCGGAGGAGCCGATGATTACAATTTTCACCGAATTATGAACGAGGAGGAAGGTATGCCTTTTTGGGAAGATATTGATTTTGAGCTCGACTTGATGGTTTCCGACGCGGTGGAGAATTTTGATGTTTATACGAAGCTGGGAGGGAGAAGAATTATTTTTCACATTGAAGCAGTGGGGGACCTGAAAGAATTCAAAAATTTTTTGGAAGGCATAGATATGTATGTCCGGGAGGCGATGGAGATAGGCGTAGCTATTAATGTAAAAACACCCTTGGAATGGATTTTCCCCTTGGTTAATGATGTTGATTTCGTACAGTGCATGGGCATAGATAAAGTAGGTTTTCAAAGCCAAGAATTTGATAAAAAAGTTCTAGAAAATATAGAAATATTAAGGGAAAAGTTTTCGGATCTTATAATATCTGTCGATGGAGGAGTCAATTTTGAAACAGCACTCGCGCTTTTAGGTGCCGGAGCGACTCGTTTGGTGGTCGGTTCGGCTATTTTTAACACGCAGGACATCGTAAGAACAATAGAAGAGTTTAAAAATTTAGGCTGAAGCGTATGATTAAAATGATCATGTTCGATTTCGACGGAGTCATAGACGACAACTATGAACTGAATTTCGAGCTGAGCGGAAAAAAATTCGTTTATCTTACCAGAGAAGAGCACAAAAAATTTTATGAAGGCAATATCCATATTGAAAGGGAAAGACTCCAAAAAGGCAATCCGTTGAAAATAATTTCCAGTTTTGAAGAGTTGGTTGAGGCCGTAAAAAATATTTGAAAGTTAAGTTGCGAGGTCTTGCCTAACAACTTCTAACAACTTTATTCCTTATATTTAAGCCAATCGATAATTTCCGCTTTAAAGGAATTTTTGGAGGGAAAATAATTTGGAAAATCTGTAAGTTTTAAAATTGCTTTTTCTCTCCGGTTTTGACCATTGTAATCCAAGAAACTTGAATATAAATAAGTATCCAAATATTCGAAAACCTTTTTCAAGTTTTTTATGCCATTTTCTTCCCATTTACTATCTATAAGTTTTACCGGATTTAAATGAATATACGAAAAAAGATATTTCAATTATCTGTCATTTTCCACATGAATTGATTTAAATTTACCCTCAAAAAGGCCGCCAGTTCTTTTATACATTTCATTAAAATACATAGAATAAGCCGTAGATAATTTTTGCATGAATTTGCTCAATCCTTCTTCTGAAAGAGGAGTAATTAAAATATGAAAATGATTCGGCATAAGACAATATGCACCGATAGACACCAATGGATCCCTTATCTCTTTTGAAAATATTCCACCCCCTTTTTTGAAATTAAAAAAGTTAAAACTTTTATTCGTATTTGTGCCATACAGTAGGGCGATAAAGCGCTCGTAATCTTTTTTAGAAAGAAAAATTCTTTGCTTACTATTTCCTCTATTATAAATATGATAATACTCATCAGGCACAAACACCGTTCTTCTTATAGACATAGCTATATCTTATAAAATATAAAATTGTTAGGCAAGGCCTCACAACCTCAAGAATTGACTGATGCTGTTAAAAATGTCTAGCTTGTAAAACTGGTGATAAAGGTATAGTATTTAGTGTGTATTTTAAAGGTCATTTTATTAGAGTAATGATATTGAGTAAAACATTATGAAATTACGTTTGTTAATTTTGGTCGGAATTTTAGCAATCGGTTTGCCGATGATTTTATTAGCCCAAAGCACGACAGGGACCGATAATACGAATACTATCGGAGGTTGTATGGTAGTTGCGCCTGGAAATACGGAAGTTGAAACGCTGACAAACAAGCTTGCTTGTGTTTATAATTTGGTTTTAGGTCTAAATGAGAAAGTGAAAAATCTTGAAAATAGAATAAGCGTTTTGGAATCAAAAGGGGTACCGGGAATACCAGTACCAACAACACCACCGATAAGAGTCTGCCCATCGGGTTGTACATGTTCCGGAGATGCTATAACTTGTCCGGCTATATCACCAACGGAAACAAAAGCAATACAAAGATTTTTGAAGGAGGAAGGGTCGTTTACTTATCCAACCGCGACAGGCAATTATGGAACGATAACTAAAGAAGCGGTAAGAAAATTCCAGACAAAACAAGGACTTAGGTCAACGGGTTTGATTGACCAGGACACTCTTGATAAAATGAAAACATTGGCTCCTACTGTGGCGCCAAGTACAAGTACTTCTTTGCAACAGGTTGTTCAATAAGGTATAAAATTAATATGATCAACAAGCAAAAACTCTCTTCCAAAAGAGTTTTTGTGTTATAATTAGAGTAATGCTTTTGACTAAAGAAAAAATAAAAGAGTTAGAAAAAAAAGCCAATGATATTCGTCAGAGTATTGTTGAAATGCTGATGGAAGCGAAGAGCGGACACACAGCCGGACCGCTCGGCATGGCCGATATTTTTACGCTTTTTTATTTTCATATTTTGAAGCATAATCCGAAAGACCCATTTTGGGAAGAACGGGACAGGCTGGTGCTTTCCAACGGGCATATCTGTCCGGTGCTTTACGCGACCATGGCGCATGCCGGATATTTTCCGGTGGAAGAACTGAAAACTTTGCGAAAATTGGGAACGCGTCTGCAAGGGCATCCGCACCGGGAATATCTACCGTTTGTGGAGAATTCTTCGGGACCGCTTGGCGCCGGACTCTCGCAAGCGGTAGGCATGGCCTTGGCGGACAGAATGGATAAAAAAGACGGGGATAGATTTATTTATTGTTTTATGTCTGATGGGGAACACGACGAAGGAAATACTTGGGAAGCAATAATGCTGGCCGGAAAAAATAAACTGAGAAATTTAATCGCCATAGTGGACAGAAATAACATTCAGATAGACGGCTATACCGAACACATTATGCCGCTGGAACCGTTGGCGGAAAAATGGCGGGCTTTTAACTGGCAGGTGATAGAAGTAGGGGGCCATGATTTGAAAGCTGTAAACGAAGCGGTGGAAAAAGCGCAAAAAATACTCGACAAACCTACGGTAATTATCGCGCATACCATTCCCGGCAAAGGCGTGAAAGAATTTGAAGGGGATTATAAATGGCACGGCAAAGCGCCAAACAAAGAAGAAGGCGAAATGGCGCTCAAAGAATTGAAAGAAATAGGCGCCAAGCTCATAGCTGTTAGTAAGTAAAAAAAAATGTTAAATCCGATTTTAAAATTAAATCCAAAAATTTTTAACAGCGACGTCGAACAAGTGCCGATACGAAAAGGCTTCGGACAAGGTCTGCTTTTAGCGGGAGAAGCGGACAAAAATGTCGTGGCTCTTTGCGCGGATTTGACGGAATCAACGCAGATGAATCTGTTTGCCGAAAAGTTCAAGGAAAGATTCATAGAAGTGGGAGTAGCCGAACAAAATCTAGTGACCGTTTCTTCCGGCATGGCGGCTATGGGGAAGATTCCTTTCTGTTCTTCTTACGCCATGTTTTCCCCAGGTAGAAATTGGGAACAAATAAGGACGACCATATCCTACAACGACAGGCCGGTAAAAATAGTGGGCTCGCATGCCGGTATTTCGGTCGGGGCTGACGGAGGCACGCACCAAGCGCTTGAGGATATTGCCTTAATGCGCGTGCTTCCGAATATGGATGTCATTTCTCCCTGCGATGCGATAGAAGCAAAAAAAGCTACAATGGCTTTAGCCAAAACAGACAGACCTGCTTATTTGCGCTTGGCCCGCGAAAAAAC
>CAYIHB010000011.1:0-5161 GCA_964363165.1 uncultured Candidatus Saccharibacteria bacterium | reverse complement strand
TGGCTTTAGCCAAAACAGACAGACCTGCTTATTTGCGCTTGGCCCGCGAAAAAACGCCGGTTATAACTACGGAAGAGACCCCTTTCAAAATAGACAAGGCGCAAATTTATTGGATGCCGGATATTGGCTTAGCGCAAGTAGGAATAATAGTCACAGGCAGTCTGACTTATCGCGCGATACTTGCAGCCAAAGAACTGGAAGCGGAAGGAATAAAAACAAAGGTAATGAATTTATCCGTCATATCACCCATAGACGCAGAAACTATAATGGCTCTGGCTAAAGAATGCAAAGCGATTGTAACCGTGGAAGAACATCAAATAAGAGGAGGAATGGGTTCGGCTGTGGCTGAAGTTCTGGCGCAAAATTATCCGATACCTATGGAATTCATCGGTATCCAAAATCTTTTCGGGCAATCCGGTACGCCGGACGAGTTAATAGAACACTACAAAATGGGCGTGAAAGACATAAAAGAAGCGGTCAAAAAAGTTTTAAAAAGAAAAATTTAATTTATTTTTTCCGGCTTGTAATTTACCGGCGCGTTTTTTAAATACTCTTCCAACTTCTCGCGACCAAGAAGTCCGGCTTGCGCGCCTATTTTTTGAACCACAGACATAGAGTTTATTGGTCCCCAGGCAAAGGCCTCAAGCGGGGTTTTACCTAAAGCAAGAGCCGCGGTGAAAGTCGAAGAAAAAGCATCCCCCGCGCCGGTACGTTCAAACGGAGGGGCTATGTCCGGATAAACGGGAATATGCCATAGTTCTTCGTTCTGATATAGATAGACGCCGTTCGGCCCGTTGCTTATGACGACCATTTTGGGTCCCAATACGGAAATGCCCTTGGATAAAACCAAAACATCTTTTTCCTCAATTTTTAAAATTCTTTGCGCCTCTTCCAAATTGCAGAAAAATACTTCCGTGCGTTCATAAATATCTCTCAAAGCCTCCGTACCGAATTTTATTTGGAAAGTGCCCGGTTGAAACGCAAGTTTTGTTTTTGGATTATTTTTTAGATACTCTGCTATTTCTTTGTGATACGGTAGGGAATCGGGAGCCAAAGAGCTCAAATACATCCAAGAAACTTCCCCGATTTCCGGAAATTTATAATTGAATTCCGTGTGTTTAATTAAAATCGTACGATCGACGTCATACCAAAGAACGTAATGATAATTGGTATTTTTTCCTTTTTCTACCGTGACGTAATCGGTTATGACTTTATCTTTTTTTAGGGAGGCCAGACAATCCTCGCCGTTTTTATCATTGCCGATATTTGTGGCAAGAGCCGAGTTTAAGCCCAATCTCGCGGCGGCTACTGCCGCGTTCGGGCTGTTGCCGACAGCGGGTATCACGTGCAATGACTCATAGGGTACCTTATCTCCAAAGCGCAAACAGAGTTCGCAAGTTTCTATGTCTATCTTGCAATGTATATGAGCATCCTTTATTTTTATAAACGCGTCTACGACTATATCCCCAACCGCGAGGAAATCTATCTTTTCCATGATACAATTATAGCATATTATTAAACACAAAAAAATCATGGGCAAAAAACTGATCCTCATTTTAGCAGGAGTTTTTTTATTTTTTTTTAATTTAGCAAAGGCTAATGTGGTAATAAACGAAATAATGTATGCACCAGCGAATGGTAGTAATTATGAATGGGTAGAGGTTTTTAATTCTGGCACTTTACCAGTTGATTTACAGGGTTGGAGATTTTTTCATGGGGAAAACAATTCAGGACCTTTGACTCTCAGAAATGGGAACACAACCGTGTTGCAACCGTCAGGGTACGCAATTATTGCCAAAAGCCCATCTGTTGTGACTAATTATATTTGGTTGAATTTTTCCGGCATGATTTTAAGTGCATCTACTCTTTCTCTTCCAGATGGTGTTGATAATACACATATTGCTATTGCCTCCGACACTATCAAAACAATAAGCAACTCAGTAATTTATGACACAAGTTTAGGAGGAAACAAAGATTCTGGCAATTCTTTGCAGAAAAGATCAGGTTCTTGGGTAGCCGCGACACCGACTCCGGGAAAAGAAAATGAAACTGCAAGCGCACCGCCTTCTTCTTCAGACGAAGACAGTAGCAGTGATACTACACCTGTTTCCACTCCTTCCACTCAAGGCGAACCAAAGCCGAAGACAAAAACAGCCGAAATTCCAAAAATTAAAACAAAAATTACTGCCAAGACCCTTACCTTCACCGGAATTCCAGTTGAATTTAGCGCGAACACGACGGGATATTCCAACGAACCTCTTTTGTACGGAAAATATTTCTGGAATTTTGGCGATGGTGATTCCAAAGAAACGAAAGTGGGCGATACGGCAAAATTTACGCATACATTTTTTTACGAAGGGGAATATAATATCGCCTTGGAATATTACATGAATTACTATTCCGAAAATCCCGACGCGTCCAATGGAATGACTATAAAAGTGGTACCGACAAATGTTTCAATATCAAAAGTGGGAGACGAGAAAGATTTTTTCGTGGAAATTAAGAATAATACCGATTATGACGCCGACCTTTCAAAGTGGATTCTCTCAAGCGATCAAAAAAATTTCACTTTGCCGAAAAATATGATATTGGATTCACAGAGGAAAATTATTTTATCTCCCAAAATTACCGGTTTTTCGGTTCTGGATAAAGACACTTTGAAATTAAAAAATCCGCAAGGAGAAACGGTATTTGATTATTCTGTTCAGACAAAACCGGCCAAAATTTTGGCAAAAGATTCTGTTTCCGTAAAATTATCCGCAACCGAATCTGCACCCGATGCTTTGCAAAACGATACAAGCGGGGATAATGCAAAAATAGAAGTGTCTACCGATGATTTATTAGCACAAACTGTCAAAAGCGACGAAAGTACAGGAGGTAATTTTAAATATGGGGTATTGGGTCTGTTTGTTTTCCTTGGAATTGGTGCAAGCACGGCTTATTTTATTCGCAATCATAATAGGGGAACTGTCCCGCAAACCAGCGGCAATGATTTTGAAATAATGGACGGGTAGTGAAAATAGCAGAGGTCTCATGATAGAATAGACCATTATGTCCCTAAGCATCGGAATCGTGGGGTTGCCCAATGTCGGTAAATCAACGCTTTTTAACGCGCTGACCAAAAAAGGCGTGCCGGCGGAAAATTATCCTTTTTGCACCATCGATCCGTCAGTCGGTATCGTACGGGTGCCAGATGACAGACTCTTGAAGCTTTCGGCTATGTCCAAATCGGAAAAAACCATACCGGCTGTGGTTGAATTTGTTGATATTGCGGGATTGGTTAAAGGCGCGTCGGAGGGAGCCGGACTCGGCAATAAATTTCTCTCTCATATACGCGAAGTGGATGCCATACTGGAAGTGGTGCGGATTTTCGAGGATAAAACGATGATTCATGTTCATGATAAAATCGACCCGCTTTTTGATATAGAAGTAATAAATTTCGAATTGGAACAGGCGGGAATTAAAAAGCCCACGCTTTATGTTTTAAACACTTCGGAAGTGGCGGAAAATGTAAATAAAGATTTCATTTCTAAGCTTCCCGGACCTTATATAGAAATTGATCCGATTTTTGGTACGGGCTTGGATAAGCTTATCCAGGCCGGCTATGATTTACTGGGTCTCATAACATTTTTTACAACCGGTAAAGATGAATCGAGAGCTTGGACTACGGTCCGCGGAGCGACGGCACCTATTGCCGGTAAATCAATCCACACCGATTTTCGCGATAAATTCATCCGAGCGGAAGTGGTGGCCTATGACAAACTGATAGAAGCCGGTTCCTTTCTAAAAGCGCGAGAAAAAGGCTGGGTCAGAACGGAGGGAAAAGATTATATCGTAAAAGACGGAGACGTTATAGAGTTTTTGATATAAATATGAAAAACGAACAGGAAAACCACGACTCTTAAAATCTTTCAATTCTCGTGATTTTTTGCTAATATAGGGTATATGGAAACAAAACCGAAAGTTTTGAAGTGGGCGCTTATCATAGGCATTATAGTCGTCTTGAATTTGTTTTTTAATTATGCTATTTCCCTTTTTTATAAAGAGCCGGATTATAACGCTTTTTTCCCGCAACAACAGGTTGTCAAGCCGATAACCACAAAGGAAGCGTGTTTGAAAGTCGGCGGACAATGGACTGAAAGTCCCGTATACAAAGATGGATATGCGATTCCAACTCCAACTTCTCCGCAAATAACCAGTTACTGCAATCCTGATTTTACAAAACAGCAGGAATTTAGCGATGCGCAGAAAGTTTATCAAAGAACCATATTTATTATTCTTGTTGTTTTGGGTGTGCTTTCGCTTATTTTGGGAGCATTTCTGGCCAATGAAATAGTTACCCTCGGACTTTCCTGGGGCGGTGTACTTTCGCTCATTATCGCTTCTATGCGGTATTGGTCATCAGCCGATAACCTGGTCAGGGTTTTAATTCTCGGACTCGCCCTGCTTATATTGATTTGGTTGGCGATTAAAAAATTCGGAAAATAAACTATTCTAATATTCTATAGAATTATAGAATGACTATCCCGTATGAAAAGTTACGACCATAAAAAAATAGAGAAAAAGATTCAAAAGAGGTGGGAAAAGAGTGGAATTTACAAAGCCGCGAGCCCCAGTACCAAGACAAAGTCTGCTAGGGGGCGATTAGGGCGTAAATTTTACGCCCTAATCGAATTTCCGTATCCTTCCGGCGACGGGCTTCACGTGGGGCATATCCGCAGCAATACGGCTATGGATATTATTTCCCGCAAGCGCAGGATGGAAGGATACAATGTGCTATATCCTATCGGCTGGGACGCTTTCGGTCTGCCGACTGAAAATTACGCAATCAAAACTGGCCAGAAACCGGCTGTTGTCACCAAGAAAAATACGGATATATTCAGAAGACAGCTTAAAGAGCTTGGTTTTTCTTTCGATTGGTCCAGAGAAATAAATACCACCGATCCGAAATATTATAAATGGACCCAGTGGATATTTTTGCAGCTTTTCAAGAAAGGTCTGGCCTATAAAGCGAAATCGTACATAAACTGGTGCCCCAAAGACAAAATCGGTTTAGCCAACGAGGAAGCGGTGGGCGGTATTTGCGATCGTTGCGGAAGCGCTACAGAAAAAAGAGAAAAAGAACAATGGATGCTGGCTATCACCAAATATGCCAACCGAC
>CAYIHB010000010.1:0-13215 GCA_964363165.1 uncultured Candidatus Saccharibacteria bacterium | reverse complement strand
CCTCCGCCGACTTTTTGCCCGGAATGCAGAAGGCAAAGGCGTTGGGCTTGGAGGAACAATATGTCGCTTTATTCCCGCAAATGCGATTTATGCGGAAAATCAGTTATTTCGCTTTATTCCCCAAACTCAGGCTTCACTGTTTATTGTAATAAATGCTGGTGGAGAGATAATTGGGATCCGAAAAGTTACGCAACAGAGTATAATTTTTCCAAGCCATTTTTTTCTCAATTCAGGGAATTGATACAAAGAGTTCCACATATATCTGTTGTAAACGATGACGGAATAGCAAGCTTGAATTGCGAATATACCCACGACTGGTGGTTTTCAAAAAATTGTTATATGTGTTTCTCTGGCTGGTATGTTGAAAATGTTATGTACAGTTTCTTTATATTAGCCGGAAAATATCTTGTTGACTGCCTAGTTATAAGATCTCCAAGTGAATGGATGTATGAATGTTTCCTTTCTTCAAAATGTTATCAGCTAAAATATTCTCGAATTTGCTTGGCCTGTATCGATTCACAGTTTCTATATGATTGCCGGGATTGCCAGAATTGCTTTATGTGTTTCGGGCTTCGTAATAAAAAATACCACTTTCAGAATAAACAATATTCCAAAGAGGAGTATGAAAAAATATTAAATGAATATAAACTAGATACTTTTTCCGGCGTGGAAAGGGCAAAAAAAGAATTTGATTTGTTTTTAATGAAATTTTTTAGGCGATATGCTCAAGTTCTCCAATGTCTGAATTGTACCGGCGACATCCTTTCTTATTCAAAAAATTCAAAAAAATGTTTTGTACTGAAAAACTCTGAAAATTGCAGATATTCCGATTTTTGCGGAGATAGTCGCAGCCCAACTAAAGATTGTTATGATATTACACTAACCGGCGTATCTTCGGAATGTTATGAATGCACCGTCGGAGACCACTCCCAACTCAATCTTTTTGGAGTTTTTTCTGTTAAAAGTCAAGATATAAAATATTGCCAGCATTGCCATAACTGCAAGCATTGTTTCGGCTGTGTCGGGCTTCGTAATGCGAATTATTGCATTTTCAATAAGCAATATAGTAAAGAAGAGTATGAAGAATTATTGCCCAAAATTATTCAGCAAATGAACGATGTGCCATATGTCGATAAAAAGGGAATTATTTATAAATATGGAGAATTCTATCCAATTGAACTTTCTCCGTTTGGGTACAATGAAACATATGCCCCAGAACTCTTACCTCTCAAAAAAGAGGAAGCAAAAAGCAAAGGGTATAACTGGCAAGACAATACACAAAAAACCACAGGCAAAGAAACGCTTCTCCCGGAAAAAATTCCAGATTCAATAAAAGATATAAAAGATAGTATTGTAGATAAAATTTTGAAATGTATTGAATGCGGGAGAAATTATAAAATCGTTGCAAATGAACTTATCTTCTATAAAAAAATGCAAATTCCAATACCCAGAAGATGTCTTCATTGTAGATATGAAAACAGGATAAAAAATTTGAATTCATTTAATCTCTGGCACAGAAAATGCATGTGTGACAAGGAAAATCACGAACACAAGGGTAAATGCCCGAATGAATTCGAGACCTCTTATGCTCCCGACCGACCCGAGATAGTGCATTGCGAAAAGTGCTACCAAGCCGAAATATATTAGTAAAAAGGTTTATTTTATTGTATAATACCGTTATGGAGCTCCATGAACTGCCTAAAAATAAGGAGATTACATATATTGGTTATACAACTTACCGAGACAAAAATACTCTTTTCGGCATCAAGCGCAAAGACAGGCGACAGCATGTTTATATTCTCGGAAAATCCGGTACCGGTAAATCCGCGCTTTTGTTCAATATGGCCATTCAGAATATCGAAAACGGCGACGGAGTTTGCATGGTTGACCCGCACGGGGAGACCGTAGAAGCGGTTTTGTCGGCCATTCCACCGCACCGAATGAAAGATGTCGTTTATTTCAATCCAGCCGATACCGATTTTCATATCGGGTTCAACGTTTTGGAACTTATTGATCCCAAATACAAGCACCTGGTGGCTTCGGGCCTGATGGGCATTTTCACTAAAATCTGGGCCAATGCCTGGAGCGCTAGAATGGAATACATTTTAAATAACGCCATTTTGGCGTTATTGGATACTCCCGGCACGACTCTTTTGGGTATTCAAAGAATGCTGGTAGACAAAGATTATCGCCAGAAAATAATTTCCAATTTGAAAGACCCCGTCATTAAGGCTTTTTGGGTGCATGAATACGAAGCTTGGCAGGATAAATTCCGCAATGAAGCCATCGCGCCAATTCAAAACAAAGTCGGACAATTCCTTTCCACTTCTATCATCCGCAATATCGTCGGACAGTCCATCAGCACCATAAATATTTTCGACATAATGAACGAAGGGAGAATCTTTCTGGTAAATGTTTCCAAAGGACGCATCGGCGAGGACAATTCCTCGCTTTTGGGCGGCATGATAATCACTAAAATTCAGCTGGCAGCCATGGAACGCGTGCGCGTTCCGGAAAACGAGAGAAAAGATTTTTATCTTTATGTGGATGAATTCCAGAATTTCGTGACCGACGCTTTTGCCGGAATCTTGTCCGAGGCCAGAAAATACAGGTTAAACCTAACTGTTGCCCACCAGTATACCGCCCAGCTTGTTTCCGAAAAAAACTCAAGCGTCAGGGATGCAGTATTCGGCAATGTCGGTACGATGATAGTTTTCAGAGTCGGCGCCGATGACGCGGAATTCTTGGAAAAAGAATTCGAACCGGAGTTTACTCCGCAAGATATCGTAAATCTGCCGAACTTCAAGGTTTATTTGAAACTAATGATAGACGGTGTAACATCCCGTCCATTTTCCGCTAAAACTATTCCCCCCATGGTAAAGTCCGGCAATAAACAGGTTGAGGAGGAAGTTATCAAATCCTCCCGTGCTCTCTATTGCAGATCCAGGGAAGTGGTGGAACGGGAAATAAATGACTGGAGCGGGATGTCCATCGGCGATGATAGTACCAATAGCGTGGAAATGTTTCCGGCGCAGTGCACTATTTGTAAGAAAGACATAAAAGTGCCGTTCAAACCGGAACTTGGCAGACCGGTATATTGTAAGGATTGCATAGCCAAAATGAAATCCGGAGAGATAAAACCTGTTATGGGATCGATAAAACAAATTAAACAGGATGAATCCAGATTTTACAAGCCCTTAGCGGACTTGGGTATAGAGTTTATGCAGAAAGGCGGAAATGACGCAGAAGTGGAAAGGTATCCGGAAAGAATCGATAAATCCATTAAAAAAGTATTAAATAAAGCTTCGCCCGTAGGTCTACAGCCGAGGGATAAACCGAGGGAAAACTTAGGTTTGAAAGAGGTTTTAAATAAAGCGCTTTCCGAAAACAAGCTTTCTACTTCAACTCCCACTCCAGCTCCGCCCCCTGTTTCGCTTGATGTTTTAAAAAATGAAAATAAAGAAAAACCATCCAAAGACCGCGCGGCCAGCGCCGAAGATATGGATAAATTGAAAAATCTTATCCAATCGGCAAACATTTCCACATCCCAGCCGGAGGCTGGTCAATCTCCGGCTGAAAAAACAAAACCGAAAGAAGTCCCGGAGGATGTTTTGAGAAAAATTTTGGAATGATATCAAGGGTTTGCCAAGGAGCATCCTTGACATAAGAAAAATAAATTTATGAAAAACGAAGTCAAACAATGCCAGAACTGCCAAAAAGACTTCACCATAGAAACTGAAGATTTTTCCTTCTACGAAAAAATCAAAGTTCTTCCGCCGACCTTTTGTCCGGAATGCCGGACAGTTCGACGTTTGTGTTGGAGAAATGAGATGTCTCTTTATAAGAGGAAATGCGACGGGGAAGGCCATAATGAAGATATTATTACCATTTATCATCCGGAAGAAAAACTGATAGTATGTGATACAAGATACTGGTGGGGCGATAAATGGAATCCTATTTCATATAGGAGAAAATATGATTTTTCAAAACCGTTTTTCCAACAATGGAAAGAATTACGGGACAGTATTCCAATGCAGGCTCTTTCAAACTCTAATGCTAAAAACAGCGATTATTGTAATGTGGCCGAAGACAGCAAGGATAGTTATATGTCCTCGGGCTCATGGAAAATAGACAAAACATTTTATTCGAACAGAATTACAGAAACTAAAGAATGTTCTGACCTGTATGTCGCTCACCGTTGCGAACTTTGCTATGATTCGTTGTTCTGCACGGACTGCTATCACACTCTCTATTCCTATAATTGCAAAAACTGCGTGGATTCTTACTTTCTCTACGATTGTCATGGATGTATAAGTTGTTTCGGGTGTACAAATCTTCGCAATAAATCGTATTGCCTGTGGAATGTACAACTTTCCAGGGAAGATTATATGAATCGTTTGGCAAAAATTAATTTAAAAAGTTTTAAAACTGTTTTAGAACTGAAGGAAAAATTTGATGGACTTTACTTAAAATCATTACACCGCTTTATGAATCACTCTAAAGTGGTCAATTCTACCGGCGACAATCTAGATGGGGTAAAAAATTGCAAATTTTGTTTTGATGCTACAGGTACGCGCATTGAAGATTCAAAGTATATACATTGGATAGCACATTTTGCCAAAGATGCCTATGATTCCGGTCCGGGGATAGGGGATGGCGAGATGCTCTATGAGGCATTCGATACCGGCACAGGCAGTTTCCGCAACCTTTTTACCAGCGTAGTTTACAATTCGCACAATGCTGAATATTCTTTCAATTGCTACGGTTGTTCCGGCTTGTTCGGATGTATTGGCATAAGGAATAAAAGCTACTGTATCTTAAATAGACAATATTTAAAGGAAGAATATGAAGCGCTTATTCCAAAAATTAAGGAACACATGAATAATATGCCATACATTGATAAAAAGGGAATTGTTTACAAATACGGAGAATTTTTCCCGGTTGAAATTTCACCGTTTGCTTACAATGAAACAGTCGCGCAAGATTATTTTCCTTTAACCAAAGAAAAAGCGCTAGAAATGGGTTACAAATGGCGGGACAGAAAAGTCAGCGAATACGTGACGACCATACAACCCGAAGACCTGCCCGACGATTTAAAAGATGTTCCGGATTCTATCGTCGGAGAAATTATCGGCTGTTTGCACAAGGGTAAATGCCAGGACCGTTGTCTGGGAGCTTTTAAAATAACGGAAAACGAACTTAGATTATACCATCAGCTCGGAGTGCCCTTACCGCGCCTTTGTTTTATTTGCCGCCACGAAGCGCGTCTAAGAAAACGAAACCCAATGAAACTTTGGCATCGCTCCTGTATGTGCCAAAAAACAAATCACAGTCATACCGCTAAATGTAAACACGAATTCAAAACAGCCTACGCCCCCAACCGGCCCGAAATCATTTACTGCGAGAATTGCTATAATAAGGAGGTATATTAAAAAGGTAGCAAATTCTGCGATAGCAGAATTTGCTACCTTTAGATAAAATTATGGAAACTGAAACCAGACAATGTAAAAAATGCCAGCAAAGTTTTACTCTTGATAAAGATGATTTTTCTTTTTACAAAAAGATGGATGTTCCAGCACCGAAAGTTTGTCCTGATTGCCGTTTTAAGATGCGGGCAGTTTTTCGAAATGAGCGCACTCTTTACAATAGAAATTGTGATTTATGTGGCCATTCTATCATCAGTATGTATAATCCAAAATCTCCTTATACTGTATATTGCAATGAATGCTGGACTTCCGATAAATGGGACCCATTCTCTTATGCCATGGAGTATAATCCCGATGAACCTTTTTTTGAGCAATTAGAAAAATTGATTATTAAAGTTCCAAAATCTGCTACTTATAGCAGTTCAGCTACCGGTCCCAACATAAATAGTGAGTATGCTAATTTTGCCGGCGGAAACAAAGATGGATATTTAATTTTCAACAGCGGGCCCGGCAATGAAAACTGTGCATATTCGCGTGGTCTAATCGGGAGTAAGGATGTTTATGACGCTTACTATGGGGATAAAATAGAAAACACCTACGAAGGCGTGAGTGTCCATAAGAGTAATGGAATAGCCTGGGGTCAAAATGTGTCTGATTGCATAGATTCTTATTTCATTTTAAACTGCTCGGGATGCCAGAATTGCTTTGGCTGTGTAAATTTACGGCACAAGTCTTATTATTTTTTTAATGAACCGCTTTCCAGAGACGAATGGCTGAAACAGGTATCGGAAATTTCCGGCAGTTTTTCAAAAACAGAAGAAGTAAAGAAAAAATTTGCGGAATTTTCCCTCAAATTTCCACATCGTAGTAATAATAACCTGAAGGTTACTAATTGTGTGGGTGATTACATTTTTGAATCAAAAAATTGTCAAAATTGCTTTGAACTTTCTTTCTGCGAAGATATGCGACACTCATTTTCTGTAAAACGGGCTAAAGACTGTGCCGATATGATAGGACATTGCCGTAGTTCCGAGCTTCTTTTTAACGGTGTCGGAGTAGGGGCAGGTTCCAGAAAAATTATTTGCTGTTGGCGGGTTGAAAGTTCCCAAGATGTGGAGTATTCATTTGCAACTGTACAAAGTAATGATTGCATAGGCTGTGATGCCGTAAAAAACGGTTCTTTCGTCATATTGAATAAAAAATATAATAAAGAGGAATATAAAAAGATAAAGGATAAGATTCTAAAAGAACTGAAGGACAATAATACATATGGTGATTTTTTTCCTTCTAAACTTTCCTTTTTTGCTTATAATGAAACAATCGGACAAGATAATATGCCGCTTACAGAAAAAGAAGCATTGGAACAAGGTTTTAGATGGGAAGAAAATATTCAAAAAACAGAAGGAAAAGGAACAAAAAAATCTGAAGAAATTCCCGACCATATAAAAAATGTGCCGGATGATTTTATAAATGAAGTATTAGTTTGTACGGAATGTTCCAGAAACTATAGATTAATAAAACGCGAGCTTGAATTTTATAGAAAAATGCTCATTCCCATACCGCGAAAATGCTGGAATTGTCGTTTTGTGGATCGTATACATCGCCGGGGACCCTACAAATTCTGGAAACGCGTCTGTGATAAGTGTGAAAAAGAAATTACAACCAACTACGCCCCTGACCGTCCGGAAATTGTTTATTGTGAAAACTGTTATCAGAAAGAGGTTTATTAACCACCCCAGAGTCCCTCCTTGATAAAGGAGGGGAATAGAAAAGGTGGTAATTATGTGTTAGAATACTAGGAATATGCCAAAGCCGAATCGAGTCCAAATAATCAAATATGGTCCGCCTCCGCCGGAATTGCCGGTCTTTGGAAAAGTCAAGCCTGAAGAGGTTTCTTTCATCGGGCGCACCAATTATGTGGCTTCTCTGGAGGAGAAAAAATTTATTTTCGGACTGAAGCGCATGGACCGTCGCCGCCATCTTTACATTGTTGGTAAATCCGGGGTAGGGAAAAGTAAATTGCTGGAGCTTCTGATGCGCCAGGATATAACCTATAATCATGGCCTGTGTTTTATCGACCCGCACGGAGACGTGATAGAAGCGATGCTGGATTATATTCCAAAAGAACACATTGAAGATGTCTGCGTTGTTAATCCTTCAGACGTCAATTTTCCGGCATCCTTCAATCCGTTGGCCAATGTAGATCCATCTTTTAAATTTATTTTAACTCAAGGGTTGATTGAAGTCTTGCAGAAACAATTCGGGGCCAATTGGACGCCCCGTCTGGAGCACGTGTTCCGTTTTACTTGTTTGGCCTTACTCGACTACCCGCACGCCACCATGCGCGGGATGATTTCAATGCTAACCGATAGAAATTACAGGCAGAAAGTGGTGGAATATATCACGGATGACATGGTTAAAAGATTCTTCGCCATAGAATTCGCCGACTGGTCCGAGAAATTTGATACCGATGCCATCATTCCACTGGTGAACAAATTGGGTCAATTTCTTTCCGATCCGTTGCTTCGAAATATTTTCGGACAAAAGCAGAACAAGATAGACATAAGCAAATTAATGAATGAAGAAAAAATTATACTTATAAATATTGCTAAAGGACGCATCGGGGAAGAGAATTCATCTTTCTTCGGTTCAATGTTTCTGACCAAAATTAAACAAGCTGGTATGGAAAGAGCAAGTATTCCGGAAGAAGACCGCATAGATTTTTATTTATATATTGATGAGTTCCATAATATCGTTACCCAAACCTTTGAAAATATTTTATCGGAAGCCAGAAAGTATGCTCTGAATCTTACAATAGCCAACCAATACATGGGCCAACTTATTCCTCAGGTTCAGCACGCGGTGCTTGGCAATACGGGAAGCTTGATTTGTTTTCGAGTCGGAGGCGAAGACGCGGTAAAATTGAAGCCGGAGTTCGAGCCGTTATTCGGCGTGAAGGATATGATCAACCTGGCCGTGGCGGAATTCTATATCAAAATGACCATTGACGGAGAATCTTATGATCCATTTTCGGCAGAAACCTTGAGGGTTTTACCGCCAACGCATCCCTCGTACCGCAAAGAAATTATCGATGCGTCCCGCAGAAAATATTCAATATCGAGGGATGACGCCCAAAAACTGATAGAAGAGGAAGAAGCGACTATCATTAGAAGCATGGAAGAAAAAGCCATAATAGAAAGGAAGGCAAAAAGGAAAGAGGAGGAAAATAATAAAGAAAATGGAGAAAAGACCGAAAACAAGAAAGAAAGCCCCGACGTGAAGTCGGGATCCCGACCCGAAGGCGTCGGGGCTTCCCAAGAAGCCGAACCTATGATATAATACCTAAATAAAGCTTATGAATAAAGACTATTACAAAGTATTAGGCATTAACAAAAGCGCTTCCAAGGACGAAATCAAGAAGGCTTTTTACAAGTTGGCGCACAAATATCACCCTGACAAAAAAGAGGGGAATGAAACCAAATTCAAAGAAGTAAACGAGGCCTATCAGGTACTTTCGGATGACGCTAAGCGTTCAAAATACGACCAGTTTGGCTTCGCTGAAGGTTTTTCCGCCGGAGGCGGACCAACCCCTGGCTGGGATTTCTCTGGATTTGGAGATTTTACCGAAGGGTTTCGAAACGGCAGCGCCGAGTTTGATTTTGGAAACTTGAATGACATCTTCAGCGATTTCTTCACCGGCGGTATGGGTGGAGGCAGAAGAGAAGCCAGACGCGGGCGAGATATTTCCACCGAGATACAAATTTCTTTTTCCGAATCGGTTTTCGGGACCAGCAGGAAAATTCTAATTACCAAAACCTCTAATTGTTCTGTTTGTAGCGGAACGGGAACCAGACCCGGCACCAAGATGGAGACCTGCAAATATTGCAACGGCCAGGGAAAAATCCGCGAGGCCAAAAGGACGATTCTCGGCACAATTTCCAGTACTAAAACCTGCGAAGAGTGTCTGGGGTCTGGAGAAGTTCCTAAAGAAAAGTGCGATACGTGCAAGGGCAGAGGAGTGTCGCGCCGCGAGGAAGAAATTTCGGTTAATCTGCCGGCTGGCATCCGCGACGGGGAAATGATCAGAATGTCCGGAATGGGCGAGGCGATTTCCAAAGGAACGGCAGGAGATTTGTACATAAAAGTGAACGTTGCGTCGCACCCGGTATTCAAACGTGAAGGCAATGATTTGGTAATGAATCTGGATTTGAAACTCTCGGATGCTTTGTTGGGCACGGAATATCCGATACAGACTTTGGACGGCGAGATACAGGTTAAAATTCCGGAAGGCGTCTCCGTCAATGAGATTCTTCGGGTAAAAGGAAAAGGAGTTCCTTATTCAAAAAACAAAAGAGGCGATTTGCTGATTAAACTCAGAATAAAACTTCCTTCAAAAATTTCCCGCAAGGAACGCGAACTAATAGAACAGCTTAAAAAGGAGGGGATATAGTTAAGCCTGTAGCCGTTTCCTGAATTTATAGGTCATCATTTTATAACAAATCAAAGCGGCGCCGAATTCCGTCAGGACGGAATCGCGCTGCGGGGAGACTTCCACGATATCCGCTCCAATCAGTTCTTTTTTTTCTATGGCTTTTCTGATTAAATCAAGACCGTAATTCCATTCCAATCCGCCCTGAACCGGCGTGCCTGTTCCCGGCATATAGGCGGGGTCAAAACCGTCCACATCGACGGTTATATAAATCTTTTTCGTCTTGATTGATTTCAATATTTCATTTATTGTCGCTTTTTGTTTTTTATTCCACCCGAAAACGGTAATTGTTTTTTTATTTTTCTGCCAATATTCGTATTCATACTTCGAGTAAGTTCTGATTCCCACCTGTACGACCGGAAAACCCAGTTCGTGAATTCTTCGCATGGTGCATGAATGCGCAAACTTCTGGCGATTCTGACTATAATCGCCATTGTCGTCCCGAAGATCCTGATGAGCGTCTATCTGCAGTATGGTCACCTCTTTCGGGTTTTCTATTCGGGAAATCGCCTTAAGCGCCGCGAATGATATGGTATGCTCTCCGCCCAGCATGATCACGAATTTTCCCTTATTGAATAATTTGCCGTATTCGGAACTTATTTTTCTCAGCGCTTTTTCAGCAGCCAGTTTTTTCAAATGAGGTACTTCTTTATTGGCCGTTTTCTTTTTTTTTACCGGTTCGCAAAGCAAATCAATGTCAAAAAGTTCCAGGTTATTGTCCAGGCAATGCATGATTTTTTTGGGAGCTTTTTCCGTGCCTCCCATGAAAGAAAGGCTGTTTTCATACGGAACACTCAGCAATACCGTATCGGCGTTTTTTATATTTTTTGTATTTATTATTCTGTCAACCATATGGGAGTAATACTACTAAATTGCTGTTCTTTTTGCAAAAAAATTGATATACTGGAATCCAAAGCTTTTAGCTTTTTTTATTTTGTAAAATATATGAGCATAAAAACAGCCGAATTTGTAAGCCCAGGCCATCCGGACAAAATCTGCGATTTTATCGCGGATTCTATTTTGGATGCCTATTTGGAAGGGGATAAAGAAAGCCGGGTGGCGGTAGAGGTAATGGGCGGGCACGGTCTTATTACGGTCAATGGAGAAGTGACGAGCAAAACAAAACCCGATATTGAATCTGTGGTAAAAAAAATCGTTGGAGAAAATTACAAAGTTGTTATCAATTTATCCAAACAGAGTCCCAGCATTGCCCGGGGAGTGGATACCGGCGGGGCGGGTGATCAGGGAATAATGAAGGGATATGCCACTTCGGAAACAGAAAGCATGATGCCCAGAGAATATGAATTGGCCCGCAATCTTTGCATGAAAATCTACGAGAAATATCCTTATGACGGGAAAGTGCAGGTTACTTTGGAGGGGGATAAAGTGAAAACAGTCGTGGCAAGTTTCCAAAATTCAAGGAACAAAGAATTATTGCCGTTTGTGAAAAATATAATTCAGGCGGAAGAATATTTAATCAATCCGGCCGGAGAGTGGACAATGGGAGGTTTCGACGCGGATGCCGGTTTGTCCGGCAGAAAATTAGTCGTAGACAGTTACGGCCCGGAAATGCCGGTCGGAGGCGGATCTTTTTCCGGCAAGGATTATACCAAAGTGGACAGAAGCGGCGCTTACATTGCCCGAAAAATAGCCGTCGATTGCATAAGGAGCGACAAAGCCAAAGAAGTTTTCGTAAAACTTGCCTATGCCATAGGCAAACCGGAACCGGTCATGGCTATGGCAATTTTGGATGGAAAAGAAACAAAAATAGAAGGGTATGATTTAACCCCGAAAGGAATAAAGGATGCGCTGAATTTGGAAAACGTAAAGTTTTCCGAAACCGCCCGCTGGGGCCATTTCGGCCGGGGATTTAATTGGGATAAATAAGCTAGGTTTTACTTATTTTATATCCCTTCGGAGAATCTTTTATTTCGTATCCCAGAGAATTTATTTTCTCGCGCAGTTCATCCGATTTTTTGAAATCTTTATTTTTGCGGGCTTCTTCGCGTTCCTCCGCTAATTTTCTAATTTCTTCCGGAATTTTTTCTTCCTTCAAATTTTCAAAATCGAGTCCCAAAACTTTATCAAAATCTAAAATCGTCGCCCTTTTGTCCGCATTGGATACGTTTTCATCTTTTATTAGGTCCCAAAGGAGTGACAATGCCCTCGGAGTGTCTAAATCATCTTCCAGGTATTCCTTGAATTTTTCCTGGTATTTATGGTCTATTTTACCTATCTTCTCGCCTAGCTCAATATAGAGCTTATATAGGCGTTTTAGGGCTATTTCTGCGCCTTCCAGGGCTTCCCAGTTGAAATTTATCTTGGTGCGATAACTGGCCATTAATATCCAGAATCTGTAAGTTATGGGATTTATCCCTTTTTCAATAATTCTATTCAGCGTTAGAAAATCGTCTCCGGATTTAGCCATTTTTACGCCCCCCATATCTACATGCTCGTTGTGCATCCAAAATCTGACCGAGGGTTTTTTACCGGTGGCACATTCCGTTTGCGCTATCTCGTTAGTGTGATGTGTGGCAATATGATCAACTCCGCCAGTATGTATGTCGAATTGTTCTCCCAAAAATTTCATGCTCATAGCCGAACATTCTATATGCCATCCCGGGAAACCTTTTCCAAAAGGGGATTCGAAACCAATTTTATTGTTGAATTTCCACAGCGCAAAGTCTTCCGGATTTTTTTTCTCGGAATTTTCACTAATTCTGGCTCCTTTTTCGCTCCATTTTGTTTTACCACCCCAAAGTATCCCGTAGTCCGGCATTTTGGAGATATCAAAATAAATTCCGTCTCCGGTTTTATACGTATACCCCTTTTCTTCCAATTTTTCTATTAAATCTATATCTTCTTTTATGTAATCGCTGGCAAAATACATTCCGTCAGGTATTTGAATATTTAATTTTTTTATATCTTCTTTGAATTTTTCGGTATAGAATTCGGCCAGTTCCCGCATGTTTTTGAGCGTGAGTTCTTTTCCTTCCCGCAGGAGTCCTTTGGTCATTTTGTCCTCGCCCAAGTCCGCATCGCTGGTCAGATGCCCCATATCCGTAAGATTCATTACTTGTTTTAATTTTAAACCGCTATATTTGAGAGTGCGACGCAGTATGTCGGTAAAAACATAAGCGCGCAAATTGCCTATATGGGCATAATAATAAACCGTCGGACCGCAAGAATACATCCGGACTTCTTTTTTATCAATCGGAACGAAAGTTTCTTTTTTTCTGGTTAGCGTGTTGTAAAATTTTAATGGCATTTTATTTATTGAGAAACCATATTTTGTTTAAA
>CAYIHB010000009.1:0-14195 GCA_964363165.1 uncultured Candidatus Saccharibacteria bacterium | reverse complement strand
TTAATTATCCTTCCCCTTCCGCCGTAGGAATCCAGCACAACCTCGACCGGATCTCCGATTAAAACCTTGATCCGATGCATACGCATTTTCCCCGAAAGATACGCCAGAATTTCTTTTTCGTTTTCCATTTTCACCCTAAACAAAGTAGAAGGCAGTGATTCAGTGACAACTCCCCTTGCGGTCAATATTTTTTCCTGCCTGCCGGCAGGCAGGTCGTTTTTTAAATCACTCATCAGATCCGATAATCATACTAAATTAATGACAATAGGTCAATATTTACGATGTTAATATACTTCCTTCTGATAGCATCTCTCGCAATAGACAACCTCCGGCCGGTCCGGGGCGTAAGAAGTCTCGAATTCGTTAGCGCATCCTTCCTTCATGCATTGTCTATGCCACAGTTTCAAAGGATTTCTTTGCTTTAAGCGGTTATAGTGTCGGCAATTTGGACACAAGTGCGGTATGGGTAAATTCATCCTTTGATAGAATTTGAGCTCATCCGGGATGATTTTGAAGGCTTCGGTGCATTGTTCGTTGCAAGTACCTTTGTGTTCACATTCTATGACTTTACCGATAATATCGTCTTTAACTTCTTTAATATCGTTCGGAATATCTTCTGTTTTAATGTCTATCTGATAGTTCCTTTCTTCCCTTTCTTTCCATTGGTAACCCTGTTTTAAAGCTTCTGCTTTGGTCAAGGGAAAATATTCCTGAGCAATAGTTTCGTTGTAGGACCAGGGAGAAATTTCCGCCGGGAAAAATTCGCCATAACCGTAAATTCTGCCTTGTTTCCCATGATAAGGTTTTTCATTCATTTGTTTTATTATTTTTGATTTCATCTCAAAAAAATCTTCTTTAGAGTATTGCTTATTTAATATGCAATATTCCTTGCCTCGGAGTCCGATACAGCCGAATAAATTCGAAGATGCCTGACAAGTAAAGCAATAAGAGCAATTATTCGAGCTATAAACAGTAATTGTACCTAAATTGTTCATCCCTACATCATTATCCATTCCTTCATAAAATAATTCAGTTCTGTAATTTCCATATACATCATAGTTATCCTTCACACGCAATGAATGTATGGTATATCGTGAATTTTCCGCATCCTCTACTATGTCAAAACAATCAAGGCATTCTTTTGACTTATTAATATTATGTCCGGTACAGTTCTTGCATTGAGTAATATTTGCAAAGCGACGAATTGTTTTATTTCTTATTTCTTTTTCATATTTCGATTTTAGCGTTAAAAAATTACTACTGCTTGATAAATCCAAACTTTTAATCTTTTCAAGATATTCCTCTCTTGATAGTTGTCGGTTAAAAAAACAATGTGACTTATTTATTAAATTTGAGCATCCAAAACAATCATGGCAATTTTTACACCCATATAAAAAATACGAATTTAAACAAGAAATACAATTTTCGCTGGAGATTAAGTTAAAACATTCATGACAATCTGATAAATCATAACAAAGTTCGTTATGAGATGAAACGATTAAATCTTGTGAATCTTTTATATAATGGATTCTATTTGAATAACGAACATTTTCATTGAATCCACTTCCAAAAACCAAGTAACAGTTTTTATTATTGTCAGTATAATTTGAATATTGAGAATTTACCGAATTCATATTTTGCAGTGCTGGTAATGGTACACTCTTCAATAATTCTTCAAATTGTTCAAAAAATGGTTTATTAAAATCATATTCTCTTCCGTATGAAAGCGGGTCCCATTTGTCGCTCCACCAATACTCCTTGTCATAGACGATGTAGGGAGAATCCGGAGAATACATGCTTAATACTTTTTCCCCGGTTTTTGATGCGCTATTTTCCCTCTTATATAAATTACGCTCATTCCGAAACATCATTCGCCTTATCAATCTGCACTCTGGGCAAAAAGTTGGCGGAGGAACTCTTATTTTTTTGTAAAAGGAAAAGTCATCTTGTTTTATGACAAAATTCTTCTCGCAATTCTGGCAGGTTTTCGTTTCAATCTGCATATAATCATGTATGTCAAAGAGTCTCTTTGACACTCTTTGATACTAATCTATTTCGGGTAATTCATGATTATTTGAATGCTGCTGCTTTTGTCGGGAAAAGAGGTTTTCCAGAACGGACGAAGCACTAATACCGCCGAATCGATGCTGGGATATTGCGATAAAATCTTGTTAAAGTCGGTCTTTTTCTGACCCAATAAATCGGAGGTGAACTTCACTTCATCAACCTTCCAAACAATCCTGGGAGTACCCACTAAAGTAAAGTTTACATTTTTTGCATCCGCAAAGGAAACACTTTCTTTATCAGCCAGAGTAAAAGTCAAATCCCCAATATTCGGTATATAAATTTCACTTTCATCGTAATTATCGATAATATCTTCGGCTATTTTTTTTGTCAGTTTTTTCTCGTCAAAAATAAATCCATAAAGGGTGCCCTTGACATTCGCCAGCACCGTGTTGTTTTTGTCGGGAGTAAAGGTAATATCCTTATCGTCAATGTTGGTGAACACAGAATCTTTGAACAGAATAAATCCGTTTGGAATTTGATCCGTCACCTTTTTCGAGAGTTTGCTTTCCAATGTGGCTTTAAGTTCGCTTACCGCGGTTGTTTTATCAAGTAAAGAAACGACGGGAGACTTGCCCTTAAATCCGCCCGCTATATCTCCTTTTGACCTGGCGTAGAATTTAGAATATTTGGGCGTCCCCTTGAAACCAAAGATTTTAAAATCAATGGGAGGGCTGTTATATTCCTCTCCGGCCCCCGCCGCGTAAATATTAACCTCAACGCTCCCCGGTTTGTCCTCACCAATCATTCCCGGGACTGTTATTTTTTTGCTTGTCTTGTAAATCTTCCCATTCGATCCCTCCAGTCTTGTGTCTACATCAAGTCCTTGGGGAGAGGAGCTGTAGGAGTTGTAAATCAGAACGGTCCCACTAGCCGCGATAGCGACATCTTTCATTTCTCCGCCTTGTATCGTTTTATTTTCTTCTCCGGAAATAACAACCAAATCAAAAGACAAACCGGGTACATTCGAATCTTTATCCGCAGATAAATTGTCATTTAGCGGTATTTCTTTGACTTTCGGAACTATGGTAATCTTCGCTCCGGAGAACAGGAAAGAAAGAGCAAAAAGAAGAAATATGATGGAGATAAACGCAACAAGATAAATCTTGTATTTGAATCCTCTGCTGTTTCGCTTTATCTTTTCGGGAATCCTTTCTTCGCCCCCCGGACGATCGGGCCTCTCCATTTTTCTTTCTATTTTTCTGTCTATTTCTTTCTGTATCTCTTTGGGAGGAGTTTTCACTCTGACCATATCTTGAAGTAAGTTTCTTGGCATAGTTATATTTTAGCAAATAAAACGATTAATATAAATAGATTCGACAATAAGAAACGGATCGCGAACCGTATTGTCTTTAAAGGCTGTAATGCTATGAAGTGTTTGGTTATCCAAAAAAATAATTCGAAACTCCGATTCGGTCAGGGTGTACTGGTTAAATTGTTCAGTCTTGATAATATCCCCGAAAAAATCCTTCAACTCTTGATCTACTGTTATAAAAATAGTCGCGGGCACGGAAATATCGTCCGAGAGCTTAACCAGGGACTCTTGAAATCCCTGCAGCCATTGCGTTTTTAACTTACTTATAATCGGTCCCAGTTTTTTCTCCATGGCCTCCGATGCATGGCCGTCCTTATAAAGCGAAACAAACGACCTTGCTTCATCCAAGGTGCAACCCAAACTGTCGGACACTTTTCGTATCATAAAGTTGCGTCCCAGAGGATATGAGATCGAATTACTTAACACATTTTTATTTATCATGGAGATATCGGTAACTTCACCGGCAATGTCAACCAAAAGGAAATTCTCCTGATGTATAAACATATCCCGCGCTACCGTAAATGATGCCATTGCGAAAGAAGAAAATTTTATATCCTTAAAGTTAAAGTGTTTAGATATTGTTTCTTTTATTTTCTTCAGTATTTTATCTCCACTCATTGAAACGAATATAATCATCTCGACTTTTTTTGCTTTTTTATTGATGGGATCGGATGTCGCATATCCATTCAGCATTGTTTTCATGTTTTTGAACTCGATTAGCTGAACTTTATTTCCAGTATGGGAAAATTTTGACAAATTTTCCTCCTCAAAAAGACTTATTTCTTTCTGAATCAGGTTATCGGCCAGTTTCTGGGTAAATAGAAATGGCGTATTCTTTCCGAGTTTAATGGTCCTGGTCTGAGAGGCATACCAAGGCGATGAAAGAACGCAAAAAATTTTCGACGGTTTTTGAATACTTGTTTTGAATATTCTTCCGGCTACTATTTCCAGTGATTTTAATGTTAAAGACAAAAAGCGGTCAATATCGACTTTTCCTTCGAAAATTATCGGTTCTCGTACGGACAAAATTATTTTGGGAATCCCAAGTTTTTGTACTTCAAAGAGAGCACCTCCGACAGAGGAAGACCCCACATCAAAAACCAACGCCAATTCTCTTCTCTCCTTTTGCCCAGAAAAAATTCCCATATATACGATTATATCATAAAAGCACGGCCTTTATGCGCCTGACGCCGGCGGAAACGGCCTCCTCTTTTTGGATTTTAAAGTGGCCCAGTTCGGAAGTATTTTTCACATGCGGGCCCCCGCAAAATTCTTTGGAAATCTGATTGCCGTTTTTGTCTTCTATGAAATAAATCGATACCATATCCGGATATTTCGCCCCGAATTCCATTTCCGCCCCGATTTTTTCCGCTTCTTTCAAGGGCATTTCCCGGCGTATGACATCAAGCCCGGCTTTTATTTTGTCATTGACAAAATCTTCCACCTTTTTCTTTTCATCGTCGCTCAATTTATGGTCGCACAGAAAATCCATCCGCAAGCGCTCCTCGGTGATATTGCTTCCTTTCTGTTTTATATTTTTATCGACGATAGCCTGCAACCCGGCCAAAAGCAAATGATGGGCGGTGTGGAGTTTGATTGTCTTTTCATTATGATCGGCCAATCCGCCTTTGAACATTCCGGCAGATGCGGTTTGGGAAAGTTTCTGGTGCTCCGCCATTTTTTTATTGAAACCTTCCAGGTTGATCGTTTGTCCTTTTTCTTTTGCAAGTTCCAAAGTCAATTCTATCGGAAAACCATAGGTAGTTGCCAAAGTAAACGGATCAATCCCCTTTTCAAATTCTTTCAAACCGCGTTCAAGCGTTTCCTTGAACTTCTTTTCCTCTTTTTTAATTTCTCCTTTATCGTCAAGAATATAAACTCCATTATAAATACTTTTATTTCTTTCAATTATTTTTTCCAATGGTTCTTTAGAAAATCTTACAGCACGACGAACAAGTCTTCTTAACACATAACCCCGGCCGGTGTTTGAAGGAATAACGCCGTCGGAGGCCATAAAAAGAGCGGTTTTGATATGATCCGCTATTATGCGCTCTTCTCTGGTTTTTTCATTATTAAATAAATCAGTTTCATAAACGCTTTTCTTTTTTCGCACCACGGAAACCAATCTTTCCAGCCCCATTCCGGTATCAACACCTAAAATATCCAATTTTTTAAGGGTCGCTTCGCCCTTGTCCAGTTTTTCCCGGGAACCATTGCAAAAATATTCATTGAAGACGATATTCCAAATTTCCACATCCTTGCCGTTTGCATTCTTGCAAAAAATTTCCGTGGTCGGACCGCAGGGGCCGGAATCCCCCGTCGGACCCCAGAAAACATCCTCCCCTTCCTCCTTAATATTTTTAATTCCTATTTCCTTCCAAATTTTCTCCGATTCGTCGTCTCTGGGAATATTTTTATTTTTGTTTCCTTTATAAATCGTCACATAGGAAATTTCCAAATTCATTTCTTTGGTAATAAATTCATGAGCGTATTCTATCGCTTTTTTGCGGTCATACCCGCCAAATGAAAAATTGCCCAGCATTTCGAAAAATGTCAGGTGCGAAGAATCCCCTACTTCATCAATATCTCCGGTGCGCACGCATTTCTGGACTGTGGCCACATTCAAACTGTCAAAATCTTTCTCGGCGGATTTTGGGTTGGTATAATATTGCTTGAACTGCTGCATTCCGGCAGTCGTAAAAAGAACCGAGGGGTCGTTTTCGGGGATCAAAGAAGAAGAAGGTATTATTTTATGTTCACGGGCTTCAAAAAACTTTAAAAATCTTGATCTAATTTCATTTGATTCCATATAAAATTACCACCCTAAATATCCCTGCTTAAATTTTCATTCTTATCAGAAATCTTTCTAATGGGCTTTTCAAGTATATTCATAGTAATAAAAATTAAAAGAACCAAAACGGTGGAAATAGTGGCCAAATTAAAGAGTCCAAAACCTACCGCTATACCGATTCCGGCGGTAACCCAAAGCCCACTAGCGGTTGTGAGACCCATTAATCTATCTCCGTGAAGTATGATTAAACCGGCGCCTAAAAATCCAATACCCACGACAATGTTCGAAGCAATTATTCCCGGATTAAAACCGCTTACTCCCGCATATTTTTCCGATAGAAATTCAGAAACAATTATAAAAAGAGTCGCGCCCATTGCCACTAGTGAATGTGTTTTCATACCGGCTTCCTTGTGGACCAGAAGACGTTCTGCCCCGATAAACATTCCCAATACTATCGCTATTATTAATTTTAAAATGATCTCATTATTTTGCGTAAAAAATTGTTCCATATCTGTATTATACCCCGTAGTGAAACTTTTTCAAAGTTCTACCACAGGGTTATATAACAACTCCCCCGCCTAGACAAATATCCTTGTCATATAAGACACAGGATTGGCCGGAAGCGACCAGAACTGGTTTTTTGAAAATTACCTGTGCAAAGTTCGACTTTGCACAAATTACTTGGCAAGGCAAAAACTCGCTATGATAACGAATTTGGGCGGTGTATTGTTTATTCGGTTTCGGAATTTCTGAAATCCAATTCGTGTCCTTTAGGTTTAAGGAAAAAGATTTCTCAATATTTTCTTCAGGTCCTCGGTTCCCCTTGAAATCTGTATTTTGGGCAGATTTCAACCCAACTCCGGCCAGACCATGAAAAAACATTGAGGAATCTTTTTTAAATTTCTTTTGCGAAACTATCAGAATATTCTTTTTTATATCTTTGCCTACTATGTAATACGGCCCATCGTTCGGACTTTTTTTGGTAATCGTAAAACCATGCCTTTCTCCCAATGTGTGGAAAAAAACTCCGTCGTGATGACCTATCTCTTCACCTTTCTCATTCAACACTTTCCCCTCTTTTTCTTTAATATAATGTTTTAAAAATTGTTTCAAATCCACCGCGCCCAGAAAACATATGCCCTGGCTGTCTTTTTTCTCCGCCACCGGCAAATTAAATCTCTTGGCCAGTTTGCGCACTTCGGTTTTTTTAAGATGTCCTATCGGAAACAAAATTTTCTTTAATTGTTTCTGTTTCAAAGTCCAAAGAAAATAACTTTGGTCTTTCGAAGGATCAATACTTTTCTGCATAGAATACATAGGAGTTTCCTCTGATACAGAGGAAACTCCTATGTATTCTATGCTTTTGTTTTGCGCATAGTGCCCCGTCGCCACATAATCAGCCCCCATCGAAAGTGCTTTCTTCAGAAAGGCGCCGAATTTTACTTCCTTATTACACATTACATCTGGATTGGGCGTCCTACCGGTTTTGTATTCGGCAATCATATAATCGGCAACTTTTTTTTTATAAACTTTTTCAAAATCGAAAGTCAGGAACGGAATATCCAGATGCGCCGCAACGCGCATAGCGTCCAGACGTTCATCTTCTTCATTGCATTCCAAAAAATCCGGATGCCAAGTACGCACAAAAACCCCAACAGTTTCATATCCTTGTTTTTTAAGCAACGCCGCTGAAAGGGCGCTATCTACGCCACCCGATATACCCACAAACACAACTTTTCTTTTCATACCTTCAAATTACAATTTCGTCAGTTTTTTGTAAAGTTCGTAGGTCGCATAGGCATCCGAAAGAGCCCTGTGTGGATGTTCGTTTTTCACGTTAAAATGTTCGCATAATTCCCGCAAGGAGAAATGTTTAATGTTCGGTTTTTTGTGTAATTTGGCCCAAGCGATGGAAATCGTATCAAGTCTGTGGTAATGCATGCTATTTTTTAGTTTAATTTCGGCGAAAGTGTAATCCAGAAAATTGGAGTCAAAGGACACGTTGTGTCCGACCATTATGCAATCCTTGACCTTTTGGGAAAAAACTTCCATGCTTTCTTTCAAATTTTGGGCTTCCTGCCAATCCGTCGGATTATAGTGATTTATTTTAAGAGCCACGGGGTCGGCGTCCTCTATGTGTTCCGGTTTTATTTTTAATTCGAATTTTTCAATCACCCTGAGTTTTGGGGTCGTTATAACGACACCAATTTCAATAATCTCGTGTTTTATCACGTCAAGTCCGGTAGTTTCTATGTCTATGAAAGCCAAGTTATGTTTCTTCATGGTTCGATTTTACTCACCATGACCCTGAGTTTTTATCGAACGGGTCATTTACCCAGATATCTTTGCTTATTTAATAAATGTTCCGCAAAGGTTGAAGCATAATGAATATTGCCCTGCTTGTCATGCAAATAATAAAGATAACCGGAGGCCTTGGGATATATGGCGGCTTTTATAGCCTTCAGGCCGGGGTTGCAAATCGGATTTTTAGGTAAACCCTTCGTTTTGTAGGTATCGGGATCCGCATCCACTTGAAGAGGTATGCCTTTGGCCAGCCGTTTCCATAAGATTCCGGAAATAAATGCCCTGTCGATATCCCCCTTCGATTCCTTCTCAATTATGGAAGCCATAATTATAATTTCTTTCTCGGTCTTGCCGGATGACGCTATTTGAGGCAGAATGGATGATATTTTTTTATCAAAATTATCGGCCATGGAGCGCAATACATCCTGTTCGTCATCCGTAGTCAGGAAAAAATAAGTGTCCGGAAAAAGATAACCCTCCATTTTTTCCGCTTCCGGCAAAAATTCGGCTTCATTGAAATTCGGCAGTTTTGAGGCAAAAGTTTTTGAAATATCGGAGGAGGTAAAACCTTCCGGAACGGTTACCTTGACCGGAGCCAGATGCCATTCTCCTCTGGATATGCGCCTGGCAATTTCAAAAACGGGCAATTTGCTTTCGAAGAAATAGTCTCCCGCTAACACGTGTTTTTCACTTCCGAAAATTATTATAAAAGTTTCAAAAATGACCCTGGAGCGAATTACATTATTTTCTTCCAAATATCCGGAAACGTACCTCAGGCTCGAGCCTTCTTTTATGTTTATTATAGTCCCTGTCGGAAAATTCTTCGGCGCGCTGAAAAAGAAAAAATTCGCCAATACTAAAAACAGAACCACGCCTGAAGCGCAATAAATTGTCTTTTTTTGAAAAGGATTCAATTTACAAAAATTATTACCAGAAAAAATCGGACCGTTCGATGGAAGTAAATTTTCCATAAATTATGCGGGTAAATTGGGCGGTGGAGAAGCTTCTTTTGATTCGATGCGTTCCAGAGTGGGAACCTTCAATATCTGGCCCGGGAAATGCCAGAGAGTGGCCAACTCTTCGCTGTTCATAATGTTGGTATGATGGTGAAAGAAGTTCGGGAATATAAGGGGTGAAAGGGGCCAAGGCAAGCGGATTTTATGACGCATCGGGGGATGAAAAAACTCCCGTTCCCTATACTCCAAGAGCATTCTGTTCGCCAAGCGCGTTATTTTGGCTCTAGAAAGCGGAAAGAAGGAGGCGAAAAGATTCGGACTGAAAGCATCCGCCTGGGTTGAATTTATGCGCGAAAGCTCGTTGGAATAGGGTGCAGCATATTGGCGGAAAATCAGACGAATATTTCTTCTGTTGTTCATATTGAACAATTCCTTTTTGGCAACGTAGCATATCCTGACTCCCGTATCAAAACCGACTTTCAACATTTTTCTGGACGCCCCTTTTATCATTTCATCCATGAAACCCGGAGCGCGAATTTCTTTTGAAAAAGTTCCTGGTTTGGCTGGATTTGGATTAAAACGTGTAAATTCCAACAATGCTTTTTTAATTACTATCTCTCCTTCTTTTATCCAATCGTGGGATCTGAACCAGGGTTCGCCTGCGTGAAATTTCTTTTTGGAGGGAGTAACAACGACCTGCATCCACATCTGTTCTCCCTTTCCTATCGAACCGAAAAGTTCCACCACCGGAGAGACAGGATCGACTTTGAATTCCTCCTTGGGGTCTTTATCAAGCCTGAAATCAATATAAGTTTTAAGCGGATATACGTCGGGTCTTAAAAACTTAAATTCACATCCCCATAAATTCCAGGCGCTATCGGCGGTAATCTTATCGACCGCCAAGGTATAATCTTCCACTACTTTCACTTGCGCTTGGGGAAACTGCGCGTACATCTGGGTTTCAATCAGACTCTTTGTGCGTGAAGGCGTGCGAATGTAAAAATGAACTTGTCCTTCAATCGAAGCTATTTCCAAGGAAAACCAAAACCAAACCGCTCCCTGCCAATATGTTTCGAGTCCGCTTTTATAACTAAAATGGTAGAGGGCATTGGTTATGAAAAGCTCCATTGCTTGGGGAGATCTCAGAACATCCCGCGGAGGGACTATTTCAAGCAAAACCCATTCGATGCCGGAAATAAAATTCGCCTGCACATAGTGAAGCCAAAATGCGTGAGCAGTATAAGCAAGCAACACGGTTATCGCAAGGGGTAAGATATATATTATTACTTTATAGATAAAAAAGACTATTGCATCTACTATCATTGCCTACATTTTAATATAAAATGCCCATAAAGTAAACCAAGAAGGAGGAGAAAAATCTTTAAACCAGAGTGTAAAGACCGCTTTTGTTCTTTTTGAAGTGTTTTGGATTTGCTAGATTAACCAAGATGGTGTTCTTTTTAAAATATCTCTCTTTCATTACCCTTTCCACTACTTCCTCTTTCGAGAGCGGACCTTCCCTTTTCAGGATATCCCGGATAACTTCTCGGGCAATGCCGGTCTTGTATCCCCATTCGGCTAGAGCATAAAGGCCGCGACCGACAAGCACGAATCTGGGATCTTTTATAAGTTCGTTGTGGCAGGTCGCGTAGTGCGTCTTTCGGTTAAAAGTCTTGGAAATGGCGTCGGCAACTTCCCTAAAATGCATCGGCGAGCCGTGTTTTCTCATGACAAGAAAGGCGTAATCCTTCACTCCGCGAGTGCGGACATTAGGCGAACTCGACTTGCCCCATTCGCCCAGCGGATTCTTGGAAATCGTCTTGGACATAGAAAGCCATCTTCGGGCTATTTCCTCATTTCTGTAGCGTTCGGACACATCTTTCATCTGATCGAAAAATCTTTTGATCATTTCCGTCTCCAGTATCAGATCCTCGTCGCTCAAACTCGCGTAAAGCTTTCTCAGGGACTCGTGCACTTTTTCAGCTATTTCATCATCAACACTCCAGCGGGTTTTGAAATGATCGTCTTCACGATGTTTCCTGAAAAAATCTCCCAGCTCTAAATAAAAACTGATGTGATTTTGGATATTTTTATCTTTTGATATGTGGGATAAAAGATCATTTTCGGCAACGATCGCTCCCAAAGAGTGTATCAGTTGCTTCAGTTCCTCAAAAATTGCCTGCTCTTCTTTATAAGAGGAAGATTTCCTGATCAAAGCCAAGGCCGCATCTTCGATCTGGCGAACGCGTTCTCTGGTAATATTGTATTTTTTACCGATTTCTTCCAGAGTTTTCTTTTCCGAATCCGAGGTCAAACCAAAGCGGTTCATAATAACATCGCGGGTGCGGTCTTGAAGATGCGAAGTTATTTTCTTAGTGACTTGCTTGGGCTTGAAAGATATTTTTAACATGACTTTATAAAATAATTTTCCGCTAATGAAGTGTTAAATTCTCGCGCTCTATATAATACACCTAGGTTAACTTAATGTCAACAGAGACATCCCAAATATGCTAATTTCTTTTTCTGTTCCTCTCGGCTTTTACCCGGTCAAGTTCGGTTAAGTGTTTTTTACGGATTCTAACCGATTTCGGGGTAACCTCCAAATACTCATCGCTGTTCATAACTTCAAGGCCTCGCTCGATACTCAAAGTGAAAACAGGGTTCAAATAGATCGCTTCATCCGTACCCGAGGCTCTCATATTACTGAGTTGTTTCCCTTTGGTCGGATTTACCGACATATCGTCTCCTTTTAGGACATTGCCAATAACCATACCTTCATATACTTCTATACCATGTTCAATGTACATTATACCACGTTGTTGCAGATTTGCAAGGGCAAAGGCCACGGCCTTGCCGGAAACCATGGAAACCATCGAACCGTATTCGCGCTTTTTTATTTCGCCTGCGTATTTCTTAAAACCGGTGACCCGCGAAGACATTATGCCTTCTCCTTTGGTGTCTATTATAAATCCCCCGCGATAGCCCAATAATCCCCGCGTCGGTATATCAAAAGTAATTCTTACAACGCCGCGTTTCTCCGTCATATTTTTCATTGTGCCTCTCCGCTTGCCGATTTTTTCTATAACCGTACCGGAAAACTCCACCGGCACGTCTATCAATAATTCCTCGTAGGGTTCCGTTTTAACCCCGTCTTTTTCCTTGATAATAACTTCCGGCTGGGAAACTTGCATTTCAAATCCTTCCCGGCGCATATTTTCCAGCAGTATGGCGATATGAAGTTCTCCTCTGCCGTAAATCTTGAAGAAACTCGGACCCATTTTATTGCCTTGGTCCGGAGAAAAATCAACTTTCAATCCGACATTTATTTCGAGTTCTTTTTCAAGTCTCTCCTTGATTTGTCGAGATGTGACAAACTTGCCTTCCCGACCGGCAAAGGGGGAATCATTTACCAAAAAATTGAGCGACAGAGTGGGTTCATCTATCGCGATATGAGGCAGTTGTGGAACTGTTTCATCTTCGCAAATGGTTTCGCCGATATATATATCGGGTATTCCGGCCAAAAGCACAATGTCCCCCGATGTCGCAGTGGAAATTTCTTTCCTGTTTATTCCTTCAAAACTGAAAAGTTTCGTTATTTTACCCATGCGACTTCCTTTTTCTCCTTTTATATAAACCTGGCTTCCGGACGATATTTTCCCGGAATAAATCCGAGCTACCGCCATTCTGCCCAGATAATTATCGTAAGCCAAATTGAAAACCTGCGCGGCCATTTTTTGAGTGTCAAGGGGCATCTTTGACAAGCTTGTCAAAGATGCCCCTTGACACAGGCTTGCATCTGGTACTTTTTCCAATATCACATCCAAGAGCGGGGAAAGATCCTCGCTCTCATCCCCCAATTTTCTGAAAGCTTTTCCCTCCCGTCCGATCGCGTAAACAGTTTCAAAATTCGCCTGTTCTTCGCTGGCGCCTAATTCAAAAAATAATTCCAGGACTTCTCCATGCACCCGGCGCGGATCGGAAGCCGGTTTGTCTATTTTATTTATGACGACTATCGGTTTAATTCCTAATTCAAGAGACTTTTTCAGTACAAATCTGGTTTGCGGCATTGGTCCCTCAACCGCGTCTACCAGCAACAGAACCGAATCAACGGCGCGCAGTACCCGTTCCACTTCCGAGCCGAAGTCCGCGTGACCGGGAGTATCCACGATATTTATTTTGGTGCCTCTGTAGGTGATGGAAGTGTTTTTGGAATAAATGGTAATACCGCGCTCTTTTTCCAAAGCATTCGAATCCATCGATATATCTTCATCCTGCAATCCCCCATTTTGTTTCATTAGAGCATCCGTCAGCGCGGTCTTGCCGTGGTCCACATGGGCAATAATGGCTATGTTTCTGATTTCCATAAATAAAATAAAAAAGCCTAGAGGCCTGAATTTGGCTACAACAACAACATGCTTTCCTGAAAATAGCAAAGCACTTTTTATACTAAAACCTTAGGAGTCGTTGGTTAAACTTTTTCGACTTCGGTTCCCTCCTTGACTTTCTTTTCCGTCTTGAGACCGACAACCTTACCAGTAGAAGCTTTTTCCACTTGCTTGTGCTCGATTTGAAGCGAGTCTACATTTTGCTCAAAATTAGCGCCATGACCTTCAAATTTTATCCTATCGCCAACCTTGAGGGTGGATTTAAGTTCTATAATGGCAACTCCTAAGTTGTCATAATAATGTGTAACTTTCCCGACCTTCATAATAATGCAATTATAGCATAAAAAACTATTTTGTGTTATTTTATACGAGAATGCGTC
>CAYIHB010000008.1:11866-14511 GCA_964363165.1 uncultured Candidatus Saccharibacteria bacterium | reverse complement strand
CTCGATAAGGAAGTCCTTTTTGCAGTTTTGACAAATCCTGGTCTCGGATTGCATATTAATATAATATGCTTTTCTTACCCAAAAATCAAAAAGACGGAAGCAAGGCTTCCGTCTTTTTGATTATTTATTTTCGTCTTCGGGTTTTTTACCTTCCTTGAATTCAGCATCGTGAACTTCCGGGCCTTGCTCTTCGGGAGCTGAAGGTCCTGAGCTTGCCGAAGGATTGTTTCCGGCTTTACTCATTGCTTCGCCGATCTTGGACATTTCGTTGGAAAGTTCTTCTGTCGCTTTTTTTATGGCATCCGTATCTATTCCGTCTTTCACACTTTTCAAAGAAGTTATTTTGGCGTTGACGCTGTCTTTGACATCAGCCGGAATCTTCGCATCATTATCTTTAAGCGCTTTCTCGGCGGTGTAAATGATCATTTCAGCCGTATTTTTTACATCAACAGTTTCCTTTTTCTTCTTATCTTCCTCGGCGTGAAGTTCGGCATCCTGTTGCATTTTTTTGATGTCTTCCTCCTTCAATCCGGAACTCGCCTCAATTTTTATGGACTGAGCTTTGCCGGAAGCTTTATCCTTGGCCGTCACATTCAATATTCCGTTTACATCAATATCAAAAGTGACTTCCACTTGCGGTATGCCTCGAGGCGCCGGCGGAATTCCATCCAGAATAAATCTGCCCAGAGATTTATTGTCGGAAGCCATCGGGCGTTCTCCTTGCATTATATGGATTTCCACGGAAGTTTGGTTATCGGCCGCGGTAGAAAATACTTGAGATTTTGAAGCCGGAATGGTCGTATTTTTATCAATTAATTTGGTAGCCACTCCACCCAGTGTTTCAATACCAAGCGAAAGCGGTATGACATCCAGCAAGAGAACATCCCGTACATCCCCAGCCAGCACGCCCGCCTGTACGGCAGCGCCCAAGGCTACAACCTCATCCGGATTGATGGATAAATTTGGCGTTTTTCCGAAAAGATTCTTGACCGCCTCCACCATCATCGGCATCCTGGTCTGCCCGCCGACCATTATAATTTCATTTATTTCATTCATTTTGAAAGGTGAAGCCGCCAGCGCCTTTTTGGTTATTTCAATGGAACGATCCACATACTCTTTGGCCAGAGATTCAAGCGTGGCGCGGGACATTTTCATCAGTAAATGTTTCGGTCCGCCGGCATCGGAAGTAATGAACGGAATATTTATCTCCGCTTCCATGGTAGTGGAAAGCTCATGTTTGGCTTTTTCGGCCGCTTCCCTCAAGCGCTGATGAGCCAAAGGGTCTTTGCGGATATCAATGCCGGATTCTTTCTTGTATTCTTCGGCAATCCAATTGATCATCTTGCGGTCAATATCTCCACCGCCCATATGAGAGTCGCCGTCGGTCGATTTGACTTCAACAACATCATCTCCGATTTCAAGCACCGATATGTCAAAAGTTCCTCCGCCGAAGTCGTAGACGACTATTTTTTCATTTTTCTTTTTATTGAAACCGTAAGCTAAAGCCGCGGCTGTCGGTTCGTTTATAATTCTCTTTACATCCAAACCGGCGATTTGTCCGGCATCTTTGGTCGCTTTTCTCTGGGCATCGTTAAAATAGGCCGGAACGGTAATGACCGCCTCGGTTATTTTTTCTCCCAGTTTGGCTTCGACATCCGATTTTATTTTCTGCAATATCATCGCGGAAATTTCTTCCGGACGGTAAAATTTATCGGACATTTTTACCTTCACCCCGCCGTCTTCTCCAGCTTCGATTTTAAATGGAGCAGTTGTCTTGTCCTTTTGTACTCCCGAGTCGTCAAAACGATGGCCCATATATCTTTTGATTTCGGAAATGGTATTTTCCGGATTGGTGACAGCTTGCCTTTTGGCCAGGAGCCCGACGATACGATCACCATTTTTTGTGATGGCGACAATAGAAGGCGTAGTTCGGTTGCCCTCCACATTTTCAATAATCTTCGGCACTCCTCCTTCAATAAAGGCGACTGCCGAATTTGTTGTACCTAAATCTATACCTATTATTTTACTCATATTTTATTATATTTATTACTTATAATGTTTATTCAACAATTATTTTGCGACCACGAATTATTTGTATAAATCTAGTATATATGATAGGATATAGGTATGTCAAGCAAATCACAATATTCCAATAAAATACTTAAGATTTTAGCTGAAAAACCGGCTATTTCACTGGATTCAATAAAAAATGCCAAAGATCCGAAAATAAGTTATGCCCTCGCCCGTTCTATAAAGAGTCTAGTTGAATCAGGGTGTGTTGAGATACTTAAATCTGATAATAAGAGTTACCTAAAACTTACAAAAAAGGGCAAAAGTAAATTAAATTCTATAAAACTTGAAGGAAGCGGAGTTCTGGTATCTACAGTTTGGGACGGATTGTGGAGAATTATAATTCTGGATATTCCCGAAAACAGAAAAAGCGAACGCGAAGCTTTGCGCTATCTTTTGAAGAAAGCAAATTTTACTTGCATAAAAAATACTGTCTGGATTTCTCCCTATCCATATGAGAATCTTTTTACCAATATAAAAAAAGATCTAGGACTCGGAACCGAACTGATGATTATTGTCGCGGACAAACTGGACGAGGAAACAAAACTCGCTTTTTTAAAAAGCGTTAAGAAATA
>CAYIHB010000008.1:0-11766 GCA_964363165.1 uncultured Candidatus Saccharibacteria bacterium | reverse complement strand
TTTTGAAATTTTTTATTTCTTTTTAAATCACATTCCTAAATCCCCCGGCCTGCAAATCCCAGAGTTTTTTATAGATGCCGAGTTTTTTATCGACAAGTTCTTGGTGATTTCCATCTTCTATTATTTTCCCGTTTTCAATGACAATAATTCTGTCCATCTGCCTTATAGTCGAAAGCCTGTGCGCCACGACTATGGTAGTTTTTCCTTGAATTAACCTATGAAGGGCATCTTGAATGAGCGATTCAGAATGAGAATCAAGCGAGGATGTCGCTTCATCTAAAATAAGTATCGGGGCGTTTTTCAGAATCGCCCGGGCGATAGCCACGCGCTGGCGCTCTCCTCCGGAAAGCTTGACTCCCCTTTCACCCACATAAGTTTCATAGCCCAGCGGCAATTGATTGATAAATTCTTCGCAATGCGCCAAGCGGGCAGCTTCCAGCACTTCTTCGTCGGTAGCATCTCTCCTGCCGTAGCGAATATTGTCCATCAGAGTACGGTGAAAAAGCACAGGATCCTGTGGGACAAACGCTATTTTCTCGCGCAGATTTTGCTGGGAAATCTTACTGATATCTTTTCCGTCAATGGTAATTCTTCCGGAATTGAGATCAAAAAATCTCATCAGAAGGCGCACAAAAGTGGTCTTACCCGCTCCTGAAGGACCCACAATGGCTATTTTCTGTCCAGCCGGTATTGTCATGGAAAAATTATCCAATACTTTGCTATTATTGTTTTTGTAGACGTAGGTTACATTTTTGAACTTTACTTCTCCTTTTGCCTTTTCTATTTTTTTTTCAGCTCTATCAACAATTTCATAGGGGGTATCCAGAATCAACGCCATTTCCTGAGCATTGGCAAAAGTATCGTAAAAAGCGCGGACAATGCCGGCAAAGCTCCATAGATTTTCTATCAAGCGAATTAGATAGCTCTGAAGCAGAACCAACACGGGCAAAGTAATCAGCCCGAGCTTCCAATCTCCGATGGCTATCCAAAAAACAACAAACTCTATGGCAACCGAGTAAAAACTCTGGACGGCAAAAAGTCCTTCCCATAAATACCAATTAAAGGCAGTTGCTTTCCGTTGATTCTGTACCGTTTCCCCTGTGCGGTTTTTTTCATATTGATGGCCTGTAAAAATCTGGACCGAAGAAAAATTATTTATGGAATCGGCTAAAACTCCCACCGTTTTGGTGTCGGCCAAAGCGGTTATAACGTCATGTTTAAGCTTAAGTCTGGTATAAATGAGGGCCGTCAATAAAAAGACAACGCAAAAAACCGCCAGAATCAGAGAATACTTCGGAAGCAGTGTATAGATAGCAACGACCGTACCGACGCTATGGACCACGAGCGGCAATCCGTCCGCCACCATTCTGTCGGTCAGTTTTTCAAAAGCGCGGGCATACTTGTTTATTTTCTGAGTCAACGACCCGCTGAAATTATTGACAAAAAATGAATAGGAGTGGCCGATCATATAGGAAAATCCCTGTTCCCGCAGTCCGGCCATAGTTGCCGATTCAAAATAGGCAAGACAAAATCCAGATACCCGGCGAATGGCCCAGCGAGCCAAGTTCAACAACAAAATTAAAATAATTACCGATTTAGCAACCGAAACAACGGTAAAATCGTTGTCGCTTAAAACATTCCAGAGTTTCAGATATTGAAGCGGTATGTAAACATCCAATACAGAAGCAACTATTGTACAGATAATAACGGTAAAAAAAGACAGCTTAAAGCGTTTCATTACCTGCCAAAAATATTTAAGCACCAACTTGCGGTGCAGTTTAAAATAATCTTTCGCCATAAAAACCAAAACAGAACACTTTCTGTCCTGTGTTTTTACTATAACACATTAAATGAAATTAATAAACTTCTTGCTGATAGCATTTTTCGCAATAGACTATTTCGGGCCTGCCCGGGGCATAAGCTGTTTCAAATTCATTTTGGCATTTATCCTTATGCCCGTGGTTTTCCCTTTCACACATACACTGTCCGTGCCAAAGTTTACGAGGTAATCTCAAAGATATCCTTCTCTTATAACGACAAGCGTAGCAAAAATGCGGAATCGGAATATTTTCGCGCTTATAAAATGTAAATTCATTGGGAACGATATTGTAATTTTTTCCGCAATTTTCGCATTTTAATATTTCTTTCGTGATGGAATCAGAAACGTTTTCTATGCTATCGGGTAAATTTTCAGGCGTTATCGTTTCCTTGCCGTAAGTTCCGGGAAGATTGTCTTCCCAACCAAAACCTTTTTCAACAGCTTCTTTTTTGCTGAGTGGAATATAAGTTTGGGCGTGAGATTCATTGTATTTAAAGGGCGAGAATTTAGTTGGAAAAAATTCTCCATATTCTCCGGTTTTTTTCATATGCTCTATGATTTTCTCCCTTAATTCCAAATATTCTTCTTTGGAATACTTTTTATTGAAAATCATGTAACTTCCCTTTTTGATGCCACAACAACCGAACAAATTATTGCTGTTATGGCAGGAATCGCAATACTGTATGTCGTTGTTGTCATAAGACAGATGGGTAAAGAAAACATTATAAGAACGAACCAGGGCGTGAGATTCATATAAAAGTTCGCTACTGAAGCCAACATGAGATATGTCCATGGAATTTTTCACCTCGGGAACAATAATCCCGTATTTTGAATCTTCTGCTCTATTTGTGTCGAAAACTTTTTTTGCATTTCTGGAATTAAAGAGCATATTGCCAGTGGAATTGACGGTGTTTTCCATTACTGCAAACTTATGTAATGCTTTTTCTTTTATTAAATCCATAAACTTTGCAAACAAACCCTTTCTTGCTTTATAAGAAGACAAATAGAATTCTTTTATTTTCTTATCATATTCTTCTTTCGAGTATTTCTTATTTAAAATCATATAATTTTGATTTCTTAAGTTATATGACAAAAAACAGTTTTGGCAGTTATGCAAATCATAGCAATAAAAACAATCGGTGCAGTCTTTCAAAAGTATAGAAAACTGACAGCGATAAATATCGGAAGAATCAATGCATTCGTAAGATAAAACTCCATTTTTCATTACCAGGGCACAATCGCATAAATCTTGTCCTTTATCCCAAATATTTGTCGAGTACATTACATTTTCCGAATAAAAGGTAGAAACACACATATAGCAATTCTTATTATCGCCGGAATGATTTGTATATTCAGAATTTACGCTATTTTTGGTTAAAAGAGCGATCCTCGGAACTTTAAGCTGAAGTTCGTAAAACTGCTCGAAAAAGGGCCTGGAAAAATCAAAATCTTGAGCAATATTTTTTGCGTCCCAACCATCTCCCCACCAGCAATTGGGGCAATATACTTTATAAGGTTTTTTGGGGGAATAAATGGTAACGGCACTTTTTCCGCAAAGTTCACAGGGTCTCCGGTAAAGCGTAACCTCGTTTCTCCAGGAATATCGCCGTTGAAACCGACATTCGGGACAAAAAGTCGGCGGAGGAACTTTTATTTTCTCATAAAAATTAAAATCTTCCGGCTCGATGACGAAGTCCTTTTTGCAACTTTGACATATTCTTTTTTCTTGTTTGTGTTCCATGTCTCTTTATTTTCATCTACGCTATAGCGTAGATGTTAGTTTCTGATATTATGCCACCAGACTTTAATGCGAAATCTAATTGTTTGCCAAATCATTGGGGTAGCATATTTCAAATATTCAAATTTTGTTTTTAATTTTTTAATCATATAAATTCAGCCTGATAGCATTTTTCACAATAAACTGTTTCTTTTCTTTCAGCGTTTATAGCCGTTTCAAATTCGTTCTGACAATGACTTTTACCATGAAAATGTTCAATAGTGTTTTTATATTCCTTATTCTCTGATTCTACACCATTGCACATACATTTTCTATGCCAAAGTTTGGGAGGATTTGCTTTTTTAACTCGTTCATAATGACGACAATTGGGACACAATCTGGGTAAGGCTAAATTCATTTGCTTATAAAACTGTAATTCATTGGGTAAAATTCTAAATGCCGTGGTACATTGCTGATTGCAATTTTTCCTATTATGCTGACATTCTATAACCTCATTTAAAATAGAGTCGGAAACATTTTTAATGTGATTTGGTAAATCTTTTGTTTTGATGGTTATTTTATAATCTCTATCGGTTGTATCTCTCCAATTAAAACCTTTTGCTACTACTTGGTCTTTAGTTAATGGAAACCATTGATGCGCCCATGACTCATTGTACGCCCACATAGCATGCTCAATGGGATAATAATCTCCATATTTATATACTATTCCCCTCTTATCAATAAAAGGCATATCGTTCATGTGTTTTTTAATTTTAGGAACTAATTTTTCATATTCTTCTTTTGTGTATTGTTTATTCAATATACAGTATTTTTTATGCCTTAATTTAGCGCAGCCAAAAAGATTGCCGCTACTAAAAATATTCTCTGAATATTCAACATCTACAGCATCGTGGCTTGATCTAGAAAATAACGTTCTCTGACACTGTAAACTACCGGTTGTTTGATATAAAAGTTCGGAAGTATCTCCGCCTAGCGTTACATCATAACTATCTTTTAATAATAAACCGCCATGAAAAACAAATTTACAATTTTCTACGCCATTGGTGGCAGAAAAACATACTTTGCAGTTTTTTGTCTTTTGAATATCGTCCCCCAAAACATTAACAGAACTTGATATTAATGCAAATCTTCTTGGTATTTTATAGTAAAGTTCTATGAATTTTTCCTGCGCTTTTTGCAAAATTTCATAATCCCCAAGATCCCATTTATTAATTTCTTTCTGGTACTCTTCCTTGCTATACTGCTTGTTAAAAATTCTATATTTTTGATTCCTTAAATTTACACAACCAAAACAATTGGAACATCCAACACAATTAAAAATAAAAGAGCAATCAAAACATTCATCTGAGAAATATACAAACTTTGCATTATATACCCCACCCAAATTTACACCTTCATAAACATGGTCGCCATTTATAACAAAATTAAAATCGACAGAGTCTCTGGTAAAAGCAGGCGTTAAACCATAATAACAATTAATTGATTGGAGACCACTGAAAACATAGGTGCAATTCTTACAACGAGTAATACCATTACAGAATTTACAATCGGTTGAATTTATAATGTTTGTTGCTTGACATGGAACTATTTTCCGTAATTCATGCAACTGTTCAAAAAAGGGTCTCGAAAAATCATAATCTTTTCCATAACTGCATGGATCCCAAGAATCACTCCACCAGCATTCATGACAATATACAGTAAAAGGGGTTTCTGGATGAAATAAACTTACTATTTTTTTGCCGCATTTATCACATTCATCTTTATATAAGGTCCGTTCTGAAATATTAATTAGTCTATTGATAAGTCTGCATTCCGAACACCAGGTCGGCGGAGAAACTTTTATTTTCTCGTAAAAATTAAAATCCTCCGGCTCGATGACGAAGTCCTTTTTGCAGTTCTGGCATATTCTTTTTTCATGTTTGTGTTCCATGTCTCTTTATTTTCATCTACGCTATAGCGTAGATGTGCATTAATTTATATTTTGTTTATAGCATTCCTCGCAGGCGATTTTTTGATAATTCCATTCCGGCAAATAGTACGCTTCCATATCTTTTTTACAATAAAAACACTTGTATGGATACGATTGCAGAATAGTCAGATATTTCAGGTTATTTTTTATTCTGACATCAAAATGATAACGCGGAAGTGGAATGTTGTTTTCCCTGTAAAAAATAAGCTCATTTTGGGAAATGTTGAAACGCCAGCCGGTTTCCGGACAAATCAGCGCTTGAGTTATGATATTATCCGGAACATCTTTTATGTCGTCCGGGAGTTCGGAGGTCGGTATTCCTTCTAGATGGCTTTCATCAATGTCCTCCCAATATCCACCGAGCTTCAGAATATCTTCCTTTTTAGTATCTTGGAAATACAGAAAACTGGTAGAAAAATTAAACGGCCCGGCACTCATAGAATATGGCAAGAATTTTCCATACTCACCTCTTTTTCTCATATCTGAAATAATTTTATTCTTTAGCGTTTCATATTCTTCCTTTGTGTATTGTTTATTCAATATGCAATATTTCTTTTTCTTCAAACCGACACAGCCGAAACAATATTCGCACTCAAGACACAAATCCAGATATTCAGAATATCGCGATGAAGACCATGCGCAATATTTTTCAGCATAGCCTCCTACACAACTACTGCAATTTCCCGTCAATTCGGAGTACCAACAACCATTCGTGTCAATACAGGATTTTGACCTCAACCCCCGAACACAATTAAAACAATCCTCGGATTCCGATATGGTATTGCAATTATGACAATTTTTACAATCTAGCAAGTAGTTACCATCGGAATTATACACTTTCAGGTTAAAATTTTGCCTATGGACCGTATCTTTTTGAATTATTTTCTCAAAACGTTCCTTGAGAGATTGAATTGATTTATATGAACCGAGATTGAACGATTTCAACTTTTCCAGATATTTTTCCCTTTCGTATTGGACATTTTCTATGCAATATGATTTTCCTCGAAGATTCCAACACATAAAGCAATTCTGGCAGTTTCGGCAATCGTATAAAAAGTACGAATCTACGCAATCGCGAGAATGTTTGGAATAAAAAAGTTTGTATGAATGATGACATTCTGAAGAAGAGTAGCATTTTTCAGAATTATAACAGACATACATGTCAATCGAATTTTTAACCTGTATATTTCGGTACGAGTACAGTAAATCCTCGCATTCTTCCATCGAACGGGATAAATAACAGTTTTTGGAATTCCAAGCGTCATCGCTCCAATCGCAATTGGTATTTTTAATGCCGTTTTGATGGGGGTGAGGAACTTTTTCTTGCAACTCTTGTAATTGTTCGAAAAAGGGCCTGTTTTCATCGTAATTTTGCCCATAATCCATAGCATCCCATTTGTCGCTATGCCACTCTGTCAGAGTGTAAATCGGATACCTGGTTTTCTCCGGCAATACCGTAATCAAATTTTCCCCGGAAAGATCGGACTTGCCTTTGCGGAATTTTCCGAACAGCCAAAAAGACAAATGCAATTTTATCCGGCAAAAAAAGCACAAAACCGGCAATTCAATGCCTACTTTTTCGTATAAGGAGAATTCACCTTCTGAAATTTCAAAAGAAGTTTTACAGTGTTCACAAACCCTATTTTTCAGTTGTTGATTCTGGTTCATGATATTCAAAAATATTGACCCGGGCGACTCGGATTACCCTATCGCCCAATTTGTATCCTTTTTGAATAACTTCTGAAATCTTGTGATTGTCTTCTTTTTTATCGGTCGATTTTATTTCTATGGATTGGTGAATATTCGGGTCAAAATTTTCTCCGACCGCACCGATTTCTTTCACATCATATTCCTCAAAAATCGCGTTTAGCTGATTATAAATATGTTCTATGCCTTTGCGCCAATTTTCATCCACCTTGCTCCAAGCCTCCTTGTTCGCGAAAGCCAGATTAAAACTGTCCAATACTATCAAAAATCTGGCGAGTATCCGTCCGCGGATAGATTCGGAAAAATTGGCTTTCCTATCTTCTTCCTGTTTTTTGTAATTTATAAAATCCGCCCGTTCTTTCTGCCAGCCGGTCAGATATTCTTCCTTTTCTGCCTTACACGCCTTCAAATCGGCCCTTAATTTCTTAAGGGTCTTCTTTAAATCCTCTTCTCCATCTTCATTAAATTCGAATTCCAGAACTTCCGACTCCTTTTTCTCTTCTTCCGGAACTTCTTTCTTTTCTTCATCCGACATAATCATATATTAGCATAAAAATACCCCTATTTTCAAGGGGTATTTTTTCTAACGTTTAGACCATTGTGGAGCTTTGCGGGCTTTTTTGAGACCGAATTTTCTGCGTTCTTTGGCTCTAGGATCACGTTTAAGATATCCCAAGATCTTTAATCTGGGTCTCAATTTGACATCAAACAAAACCAGAGCTCGGGCCAGACCGTGGCGGACAGCCTCGGCTTGGGAATGAACTCCCCCGCCCGATATTTTCGCTTCCACTTTCCATTTATAGTCACTTTTCTCTCCCCCTCCGACGCCTTTGGTTATCGGATCTCCAACCAGGCGGCGGATTTCTTCGGTCTTAAAATACTCTCTCATATCTTTGCCGTTAACGGTAAAACTGTATTTCGTTGCCTGCCAAATGCGAACTCTGGCGGTCGAGGTTTTTCTTCTGCCTATTGCTTCAACATATGTATCTTTTGGTTTTTCTTTTATCACTTTCTTTTCCATCTGGATATTCTACATTAATTTTCTACTGTTAAATTCTTCATCATTTCTCTCCTTAATTTATTTCCCGGAAGCATATGATGCACGGCAAGTTTTATCAATTCTTTCAAGCCCTTTTTTTCCGCTGTTTCCGTGCCTTTTAGAATGCGAAGTCCGCCCCGGTGTCCCGAATATCTGGCATGATAGATTTTTTCCAATTTTCTGGCACTGATTCTAAGTTTCGAGGCATTTATTACTTTAACTCTGGAACCGGAATAAATATGCCTCTGGTAGGAAGCATTGGTTTTGCCCATCAGAAAAACAGCCGCCTCACTGGCTACCCTGCCTAATGTTCTTCCCTCCGCGTTTATTGTTTTTATATCGATTCTTTTCATATTTATACAAGTTCTATTATGGCCATCGGGGCTCCGTCCGCCTTCCTGGCTCCTAATTTTAAAACTCTGGTATAACCGCCTTTTTTATCCATATACTTTGGGGCAATAACCTCGAAAAGTTTCTTGACTTCTTTGGTGCGATTTGAAAGTTTGGAGATAATGATTCTGCGGGTTGCCATATCCCCTTTCTTCGCTTTGGTTATGAGTTTCTCGATAAATGGGCGCAGCTCTTTCGCCTTGGATTCGGTTGTTTTTATTTTTCCCCGCACGATTAAATTGAGCGCCAAAGAATTCAAAAGCGCTTTTCTCTGATTCTTGTCTCTTCCGAATTTTCTTTTGGTATTATGGTGTCTCATATGATTATTCTTTCAAATTCAGGCCGAATTTACCCAATACTTTCTTGATTTCACTGATTCCCTTCTCTCCAATACCCTCAACTTCAAGCAGATCTTCTCTCTTTTTCCTGGCCAGGCCTCCCAGCGTTCGAATATTCGCGACGGTAAGGGCATTCAGCGTCCTGGTGGACAAATCGAGACTGTCCGTGCGAGTTTTTAAAACATCGGTAAGGTCGTCCGTCTTTTTGGTCTCTTCTTTGTCGAATTTTTTTTCTGCGCCTGCATCGCCGTGCAAAGCGCGGGCGGGCTCCTTGATTTCTTCCTCCGGCTCTTTAAAATCAATAATCGACTTGAGTTGGTTAATCATTATTTCGATTGATTTCAGAAATGCTTCGCGCGGGGTCAGGGTCCCGTCCGTTTCGATTGAAACTCTTAGACGATTATAATTGGTATTGTCGCCGACACGCATATTTTCAACCTCATAGGAAACCCGGCGGATCGGGGTAAAGATGCCGTCAACGGTAATCATTCCGATGTCGACTTTTTCTTTCTGTAAAATTTCTTTCGGTATAAAGCCCAAACCTTTCTCAACCTTCATTTCAATATTCAAATTAACCTTGCCCGTAATTTCGACAATATGGAGATCTGGATTCAAAATTTCCACCTGTCCGCCCGTTTTCACATCTTTTGCCAAAACTTCTCTGGGTCCTTTTACGGAAAGGGCCACCGTCTGTGGTTCGTCGGATATCATTTTAAAACGAATCTTCTTTAAGTTCAGAATCATTACGATTACGTCTTCTCTGATTCCGTCTATTGTCTGAAACTCGTGAGAAATGCCATCTATCTTAATAGAGGTGATACTGGCGCCCGGCAACGAAGAAAGGATTATTCTTCTCAAGCTGTTGCCTAAGGTGTGGCCGTATCCGGGATATAAACCATCTATTTCAAATACTCCTTTATTGTCTTCTTCCAAGACAATGCGAGGTTTGGAGGGCATAATTATTTTATATTCAGGCATATTTTAAAAAAATTTTAAACTTTTATCTAATAATTTCCGCCCGAGGCGGATCAGCCTATGGCTGGAATTAACGACTATAAAATTCAAGCACTGCATTCAAATCAAGAAAAGTCTCCGCGTTTTTCGGTTTGGCTAAAATATTCCCTTCCATTTTGGCCAAATCAAACGAAAGCCAAGCGGGAGGATTATAATCTTTGATTCTTTCCGTCAAATTATCAAAAATTTTCTTGGTTTTGGACCCCTCACGGATTTTTATAACATCTCCCGGCTTTACTTCATAGGAAGGAATAGTAATTCTACGAGTATTCACGATGAAATGTCCATGAGAAACCATTTGTCTGGCAGCCCGTCTGCTGGGAGCAAGGCCCATTCTATAAATCACATTATCAAGACGGGACTCAAGTTCCTCGTAAAATTTCTCCGTTGTGCCTGCCCCCTTAACCTGAGAAGCTTTCTGAACGTAATTCGAAAGCTGGCGTTCAGTAATGCCGTAAGAAAAACGGACTTTCTGCTTTTCAATAAGTTGCGCCCCGTATTCGGACAGGGCTTTGGGACGGCGCGCGCCGGGACCCGCGAATTTGCCGGAAGAAGCCGAAAACTTGGGAGTCTGACATTTGTCATATACTCCGGCCCCCAATCTTCTTCCTATTTTAAATTTCGGTTTGCTTATCATATATTATATAAATTAAATTTTACACTCTTCGAGGTTTTTTGGGCTTGGGTCCGTTATGAGGCACCGGCGTGGCATCTTTGATAGAAGTTATTTCTATGCCATGAGCCATAAATGCCCTGATGGCCGGTTCACGGCCGGAACCCACGCCCCGTACCACCACATCAGAATCTTTTACTCCAAGGGTAACCGCCTTGTCGCCGATTAAATCCCCCACTTTGGAGGCCGCGAAAGGGGTCCCTTTTTTCGCCCCCTTAAAACCCAATGTTCCCGCGCTCGACCAAAATAAAGTATTTCCCAACTTGTCCCCAAAAAGAACTTTCGTGTTGTTAAAGGTCGCGTCGATATATAAGATTCCGGAAGTTACTTTTTTCTTGGGTGTTTTTGGAACCGCTTTTATTTGCCCTTCTTTTAAAGCAACCTCTTCCGCCTTGGATTCCTCAACCGTTTTAGTTGTGATTTTTGTCTTTCCCATAAACAAGTTTATGTCTTGCTTTCTTTTCTCTTACCCGATGCCATTGTTTTTCTGACATTGCCTCTGACGGTCCTGGAATTGCTCTTTGTCCTTTGTCCCCTGACCGGCAATCTTTTCATGTGCCTGATACCCCTGTAAGTTTTAATGTCCTTCAGTCTTTTAATATTGCCGGCAACTTCTCTTTTTAAATTTCCTTCAATTTTCATTCCTTCAATTATGGCGCGAATTTTATTTTCTTCGTCCGGTGTCAGATCTTTTGCTTTTTTCCCCGCGTCAATACCGACTTGTTTTAAAATTTTTCGGGCAGTTGATACGCCAATGCCATAAAGGCAAGTCAGGCCAATCTCGAGTCTTTTTCCGTCTGGTACTGTTATTCCAAGAATTCTCATAATTATTGTTTTTGCTTATGTTTTGGGTTAGAACAAATCACGCGCAGGTGTCTGGCGCGTTTTACCATTTTGCAGTTGTCACATATTTTTTTTACGGTTGATCTAACTCGCATAAAAATAAAAACGGGAAAAACTTATTAAAACAAGACAAAAACAAGGGAAAAACCCTTATTTTTCAATATATAAAACTCTTCATAAACTATATCTACTATAATACACCATTCCTTAAAAAATTACAACCTTTTAATTATCCT
>CAYIHB010000007.1:0-14683 GCA_964363165.1 uncultured Candidatus Saccharibacteria bacterium | reverse complement strand
CACTCACATAGGCACATATGTTGGAGTTTCGCCATCACCCGCTTCAAATGGAAATGAAATAAAAAATTCCGAAACTTTTCGGAATTTTTTATTTTTGACTTATCCACAGTTTGGACTTGAAAAGCATTGTATTTATGTTTGATATGCGAGATAATTATAGGAGTTTAAAGCAATAAATATTTCGGTCGTATTATTGCAAACTAATTTAATAATTTAATTAAAAAAATTATGGCAAAAAGAAAAGCAGCAAAGAAAGGAAAGAAGAAAGGAGGAAAAAAGGGAAAAAAGCGAGCATAGTTTTTTCCCACTTCTAAGAAATCTCTCGGTTAAAACGGGGGATTTTTTAGTTCTGATTTTATAGGATTTTCTTTCTTTTATTGTATAATGTGAAATATGAAGTTCAAATTTAGTAAAGAAGTAAATAGGGCAATCGAGATAAATAAACCCCGAGATATTGGGTCTTGTATAAATACTTTTGTGGACGCATACAAAAACTATCGAACTATTCGTGAACTTGCACATACAAAAATAAATGGTAAAGATGGGGAAGAGATGAACAAATCTCGGGAGGATATTTTTAAGGCTACATTTACTTTATATGAGGTTTCTGCTTCTATGGCTGAGTTTAAAGCACATTTTGAAAACGTTTTAAAAGTTCTCAGCAATAGTCAATCTGAGCAAGAAGTGAATGATTATATTACTTCAGCGTTCATTTATCCCTACTCAATTACCAAAAATCGGTCACATTCACCAATAGAGGCAATCTATGCTACATGCAACAATATTGAAATAATTAATGAATTTTTTGATGCCTCACAAAAGAATACAGACAGTATACTTCTTTCTGGATCAAGCGCTTGGGGTCCTTTCTATGCAGTTTCTGGTAAACTACCGGAAAGTATTGTGAGTTTAGGTATGGAACAACGCGGCTTAAAAGAAATGTCTGATGTTGATTTTCTAATGGTTTTAAATGACATTAATCAGATGGAAAGATTGGTTGATTCTCTTATAGATAAAAAATTATTAAACGAGACAGAAAAACAAAGATTTAAAAAGTTTAAAATGTTATATGAGGGAAATTCTGCCGAAGTGTTTTCAATTAGAGGTAATTATAAAGGCACTGAAGAAAGTTTGCATTTACTTTTAGGCTCATCCTTAGAAAGAATTGCTTATTCCTTAGAAGAAAAAACCGTTGATCAATTAGGGTATTTGAAGGACTTTAGACCCGACCTTGGATCTAGTTTACACGGAGGTTATCCAATCAAAGATCTTCTTGGGCTTACCAGTATTACTTTTGTTCCATCAATATACCAAGTAAAGGAAGGTGATATAGAATTAGGCTATATATCACAGATCAGCACTGGAGGTTTTACTGATATAAAAGGTCATAAAACCTACCTGATAGGGATACTTGGGTTTTTCTTATTGATTACTCCTGTTGTTCTACATGATAAAGATTCAAACTTATCTAAAAACATCATGGTGTTAAAAAACAATGTTCGTGAAGTATTAAACAACCAAGAGCCAGTCTATATTCCAAGAGAAGAAAGGATGCCATCCGTAGTATTGCACGCAATCAAAAGCGATTTAATTAAAAGTTAATTAATAAAAATGTCTAAACAAAAAAAACAACCACTTCAAAAATTAATTTCAAAAATGGCTCCACGCCAACAGTCAGTTTGCAGGGGTATAATGAGTGATTTTAAATCAAAGTTTGATAATATACCCGGCAGTTTGCACAATCATCAAGCGTGGATTGGTGGTTATAGAGATCATATTGAAGAAATTTTAAATATAGCTTGCGTATTTTATACCACATTAAACAAAAAAAGGAAACTTGATTTCACTTTAGGTAAATTATTATTTATACTTTTTTTACATGATTTGGATAAACTTTATAGGTATGAAATTTATTCCAATGGGTCAATTATTAGTCGCGATTATCGTAGTTCCAATTATTTAAAATCAATCAGACAAATGCTCCATAAAAAATATAAATATGTCATGAGAAATGAAGAGTTAAACGCGTTGAAATATGTCCATGGAGAAGGTGATAGCTATTCTTCTAAAAAAAGAGTAATGTATCCGCTTGCCGCGCTTGTCCACTGTGTGGATATTATTAGTGCCAGAATTTGGTACAACAGAGGACAGGATGACATATATTGGTAAGATAGGATCTTCTAATCCCCTTCTTCAGGCGGGGATTTTTTAGTTTCTTGCTCCATACTGAGCTTCGCTCTGGTGCGGGGTTATGCTAATATATTAAACATGAGTTTATACAGCAGGATATTCGGCGATACGAGCTCAAAATTCATCAAAGACACGAAGAAAATAGTAACCGAAATAAACTCCCTGGAGACGGATATTTCAAAGTTGGCGAACGAAGATTTTCCAAAAAAAACGCAGGAATTTAAAGATAGATTGGCAAAGGGCGAGAGTCTGGACGATATGCTGCCGGAGACCTTCGCCCTGGTTCGGGAGGCTGCTAAAAGGAATTTAGGCGAAAGGCATTTTGACGTCCAGCTGATAGGAGGGATAGCTTTGCACGAAGGCAGAATTGCCGAAATGAAAACCGGTGAGGGAAAAACTCTGGTGGCAACCTTGCCGCTTTATCTCAACGCGCTGGTGGGAAAGGGCGCGCATCTGGTGACCGTGAATGATTACCTAGCGCGTTTGGGCGCGGTGCTGATGGGACAAATTTATAATTTTTTGGGACTGACGGTGGGTGTCATCAACTCGCAAAATGTTTCCTACCTCTACGATCCCAAACACACCGAGGAGGACAAGGAACGCGATGCCGTCGGGGAGTTTAAAATCGTTTATGATTTTTTGAAACCGTGCTCGCGCAAGGAAGCATACGATGCAGACATAACTTACGGCACCAATCATGAATACGGTTTCGATTATCTGCGCGACAATTTGGCGACATCCATCAACGATCTTGTTCAGCGGGAACATTATTTTGCGATAGTGGATGAAGTGGACTCCATCTTAATAGATGAAGCGCGTACCCCCCTCATTATTTCTTCTGCTTCGGGAGATTCCGAAGATTTTTATGTTAAATTTTTTCAAATAGCGAAACAATTGAAGAGAAATACGGATTATGAAGTGGATGAAAAACTGAAAGCGATAACTTTGACGGATGCAGGCATAAGCAAAGCCGAAAATCTGCTCGGAGTAGAGAATATTTATACCGAAAAAGGCATAAAATATGTGCATCATTTGGAAACGGCCGTGAAAGCACAGGCTATTTTCGAACGCGACCGGGACTATGTCGTAAAAGAAGGAGAGGTGGTTATAGTGGATCCTTTTACCGGACGCCTTCAGCCGGGCAGACGCTGGAGTGAAGGAATTCATCAAGCCATTGAAGCCAAAGAAGGAGTAAAAATAGAAAAAGAAACCCGTTCTTCCGGTTCCATTACTTTTCAGAATTATTTCCGCTTTTATAAAAAACTTTCCGGCATGACTGGCACGGCGGAAACATCGGCCGAAGAATTTTTAAAAGTTTATAATCTGGATGTGATGGTCATACCCACCAACCGTCCGGTGATAAGAATTGATCACTCTGATTTAATTTTTCAAAGTGAAACCGGAAAATTCAAAGCTATAGCCAAAAAAATAAAAGAATTGAATCAAAAGGGCCAACCGGTTTTAATCGGTACTATTTCAATTGAGAAGAACGAACTCTTGTCCGTTTACTTGAAACAGGAAGGAGTGCAACATGTCATCTTGAATGCCAAGAATCACGAGAAGGAAGGGGAAATAATCGCTCAAGCGGGCAAGAGAGGCGCAGTGACTATCGCTACCAATATGGCGGGTCGCGGAATCGACATCAAGCTCGGGGGTAATCCGATAGTGAAGGAAGAATACGAATTCGTGAAAAGTGTCGGAGGATTATTCGTGCTCGGCACCGAACGACATGAAGCCAGAAGAATCGACAATCAGTTGAGGGGACGTTCCGGCAGACAGGGAGACCCGGGAGAAACGCAATTTTATGTTTCACTGGAAGATGATTTGATGCGCGTCTTCGGTTCGGAAAGGATAAAAAATATGATGGGCCGTTTTGGTATTCCGGAAGACCAGCCGATTGAGAACGGTTTTATCAGCCGTTCGCTGGAAAACGCCCAGGCCAAGATAGAAGGTTTTCATTTTGACGCCCGAAAAAATACGCTTGAATACGACGATGTCATGAATCATCAACGCAAAATTATTTATGAGAGAAGACAAAATATGATGCGTTTCAATAAGGAAGAAATCGAAAATCTTTTGAAACAGATTCTGGAAAACTTGGAAGAAAAAGCCTCGCCCGTAGGGTTATGGTCGAGGGAAAAATTTGAAAAATTGATCGAAGAAAAAAGAATTAAACTTGGGGACGAGGCGTTTTTTGAGACGGTCAGAAGAATTGCCCTTTATACGACCGACACTCTTTGGATGGAACATTTGGAAGCGATGGATTATTTGCGCAGTTCGGTCAATTTGCGTGCCTATGGGCAAAGAGAGCCTATTGTTGAATACAAAAGAGAGGGACTGATGATGTTCAGAAATATGGAAGAAGCCTTTAAAGAGCAGGTTTTGTCGCTTATTCAGACTATAAATGTGGAAATTAGGCCCCAGGCGGAAGAAACTGCTCCAAAACAGACTTTGGTTACCAGCCACAACGAACCGCAAGAGTTTTCCGAGAAAAAAGGAGTCGGCAGAAACGATCCTTGTCCTTGCGGTAGCGGTAAAAAGTACAAGAAGTGCCACGGGGCGTAAATATGAAAAAAGTTTTGACACTTTGCATAATACACCAACATCCGAGAATATTGCTTGGGATGAAAAAGCGCGGATTTGGGATGGAAAGGTGGAATGGTTTCGGTGGCAAAGTTGAAAAAGGTGAATCTATTGAAGAAGCCGCCAAAAGGGAAGTAGAAGAAGAAATTGGAATAAAAATTGACGATTTGGATAAAGTTGGAATAATAGAATTTGAGTTTGAGAATAATCCCGAAACTTTGGAAGTCCATATTTTTAGATCAGAGAGTTTCAAGGGTGAACTAATGGAAAGCGAAGAAATGAATAAACCACAATGGTTCCATATTGACGAAATTCCATTTGACAAAATGTGGCCGGATGATTTACACTGGATGCCCTTGTTTTTGAAAGGGAAAAAATTCAGAGGAAAATTTCTTTTCGATAAACCCTCAGGTCTGGGGCACACAAGCATGATTATTGACAGCGAATTAATGGAAGTTGAAGAAATATAGAAAATTTATCTCTTGATGTATAATGCCAAGATGGAACCATTGGCATTAAAAATCAGGCCTAAAAATCTGAAGGAATTCGTAGGGCAGGAGCATTTAACTGCTAAAGATAAACCCATCGCTATCGCTATCGAAAAAAAGCATCTTTTTCCGTTTATCCTGTGGGGTCCGCCCGGGGTGGGAAAAACAACTTTGGCTAAGATTTATGCCAAGGCGTTGAATGCTGATTATCACGAGCTTTCGGCGGTTTCAGCGGGCAAAGATGACATAAAAAAGATATTGGATTCTACAGGCACTTTGCTCGGTCCTAAAATTCTTTTTCTGGATGAAATTCACAGATTCAATAAAGCGCAACAGGATTTCCTTCTGCCGCATGTTGAAAGCGGACGACTGACTTTAATCGGAGCCACAACAGAAAATCCGAGCTTTGAAGTCATTCCGGCTCTTCTTTCCCGAATGCGGGTTTTTGTTCTGAATGAACTCTCGGATGAGGAAATGAAGAAAATTATTAAGCGCACGGGAGCGAAAATAAGCAAAGATTCGCTGGACTGGCTCATTAGAATGTCCAACGGAGATGCCAGGCAGGCGATAGCTATGATTGAGAATACTATTTCTTTATACAAGGAAATCACCATTCAAAATTTGAAAAATACTCTCCAATCGAAATTTTTGCGCTATGACAAAAAAGGCGAAGAACATTATAATACAATCAGCGCTTTCATAAAAAGTATGCGCGCTTCCCAGCCGGATGCGGCGCTCTATTATATGACAAGAATGCTGGAAGCGGGGGAGGATCCGAAATTTATCGCCCGCCGGATGGTGGTCTTTGCCAGCGAAGATATCGGCTTGGCCCAGCCGACCGCTCTGGTGGTAGCCAATGCTGTTTTTCAGGCGGTGGATACAATCGGAATGCCCGAATGCGGAGAAAATCTGGCGCACGGAGTCGTTTATCTGGCGCAGGCCAAGAAAGACCGGAGGGCTTACGATGCCTACCTGCTGGCTATGAAAGATGCCAAAGAATGTGGTAATCTGCCTATACCAATGAGCATCCGCAACGCCCCGACGAAATTGATGAAGGATTTGGGCTACGGAAAAGATTATGAAAAATATACCAAGGAAAGTTTGATGCCCGACAAATTAAAAAATAAGAAGTATCTGAAGAAATAAATATATGAAAAAAATTATTATATTTTTTAAAATCGCCAGAAATAAATTTATCGCATTTTTGGCAAAAATGCACTTTTTCGGCAATCCGTCCAAGAGGCTCAAAATAATCGGAGTGACGGGTACCAACGGCAAAACGACGATAGCCACGCTTTTGTATAAAATTGCCACGGAATTGGGGCATAAAACAGGACTTATCGGTACCGTTGATAACATTATTGTGAAAGAAAGCAGACCCGCTCTGCGTACGACTCCAAGCCCAAAAAATTTAAATAAATTGCTGAATGAAATGGCGGACAAAGGGTGCCAGTATGTCTTTATGGAAGTTTCTTCGCACGCTTTGGACCAGAACAGAGTGGCCGGAATAAAATTTGCCGGTGGAATTTTTACCAACCTGACCCATGACCATCTGGATTATCACAAAGATTTTGAGAATTATTTTAGAGCCAAGAAAAAGTTTTTTTATGTGTTGCCCAAAAGCGCTTTTGCTCTCTCCAATGTGGATGATGAACACGGGGAAGCGATGCTGGACGGCGTCATAGCGGAAAAGTTTTTTTATGGTTTCGGGGAAGAGACCGAAACCGTAGATTTTTACGGAAAAATTTTGAAATTGGATTTCTTGGGATTGAAGCTGGATTTTAACGGAGAAATAATAAAATCAAAACTTTTGGGAAAATTCAATGCCTATAACTTACTGGCGGTATGGAGCGCTTGCCGGCTTCTCAATTTTGACATGAAGAAAGTCAATAAGATTTTGGAAAACATAGAACCCTCGCGTGGAAGATTTGAGCATTTCATGTCTCCAAGTGGAGTTCTGATTGTTGTGGATTACGCGCACAGTCCGGACTCCTTGGAAAAAGTTCTTTTGACCTTAAAAGAGATAAAGCGGGTAAACAGCAGGATAATTTCTGTTTTCGGTTGCGGAGGAGACCGCGATCCGTTAAAGCGTTCCAAAATGGGCAAAATCGGCGCGAATCTGTCCGATATAGCTATTTTTACCTCGGACAATCCCAGAAGTGAGAATGTGGACAAAATTATAGAACAAATGAAGGATAATCTATCTCATGATGAAGCAAAAAAAGTAATAACAATTTCGGACCGCCGTCTAGCTATCGAAGAAGCCGTGGAACTGGCCAAGAAAGAGGATATAATTCTATGCGCCGGCAAAGGCCACGAAGAATATCAAGAAATCAAGGGAGTGAAGCATCATTTTAACGATACTGAAGAATTTAATAAGACATTCCAACATTCTTGAGAATGTGAGAATGTTAAATTATGATAAATTGCAAGAAACAATTTAAAGGAAAGAAGATCACAATTATGGGTCTGGGAATCTTGGGGCGGGGATTGGGCTACACGAAATTTCTGGCGGAATGCGGGGCGGATTTGATAGTGACTGACTTGAAATTAAAAGAACAATTAAAAACATCTCTGAAAGAATTAAGTAAATTTAAAAATATAAAATATGTTTTTGGTAGACATAGGTTAGAAGATTTCAGGAACAGAAATATAATTATGAAGGCTCCGGCAGTTCCGCTTGATTCTATCTATATAAAAGAAGCAAAAAAGCATAATATTCCAGTAGAAATGGATGTATCTCTTTTTGCCAAATGTGCGCCAAAAGTGATAATAATCGGAGTAACAGGCACCAGAGGCAAGTCCATGGTGACGGCTCTCATTTACGAGATTTTGAATAAAAATAAAAGATTCTTTAAACACGATGTTTGTATTGGAGGCAATGTAAGGGGCGTAGCGACTCTGCCGTTATTAAAAAAAATCAAAGCCGGAGATATTTTGGTCTGCGAACTTGATTCCTGGCAGTTGCAGGGTTTCGGAGATGATAAAATATCTCCGCACATTTCCGTTTTCACCTCCTTTATGCCGGATCATATGAATTATTACAAAAATGATATGAAAAAATATTTTGAAGATAAAGAAAATATTTTTAAGTATCAAGAAAAGGGGGATGTTCTGATAATCCGTCCGGGAGTCAAAAAATTAATTCTAAAAAATAAAAATATAAAAAGTAAAGTAATTACAATAAACAGAAAGAATATAGAAAAATACGATTTTTCTGTTCTGGGAAAATTTCAGCAAGAAAATCTGGCTTGTGCGGTGGAAGTGGCCAAACTTTTCAAGATACCGGATTCTCGGATATCAAAAGCCGTTAAAAACTTCCGGGGATTAGAAGGACGCCTACAGTATTTGAAAACAATCAAAGGCGTAAAAATATATAATGACAACAATGCCACCACTCCGGAAGCTAGTATGGCCGGAATCGAAGCGCTTAGTATTTCATCTAGGCAAGGCCTAGCTAAGAAGATTATCCTGATTTCCGGCGGGGCGGATAAAAATTTGCCGCTTGATAATTTTGCAAAAGTGATAAATAAGTATTGCAAGGCTGTTATTATGATTCCAGGGACTGGAACGGATATTTTGCTGGAAAAATACAAATTAAAAATCCTGAATGAAATCGGCAAGAATCTGAAAGATGTCGTCCAAAAAGCGATTAAATACGCGAAAAATGGAGATATTATTCTTTTCTCTCCGGCCTTCGCCTCTTTCGGAATGTTCAATAATGAATACGACCGCGGAGACCAGTTTTTGGAGATAATAAAGAAGTTAAAATAATATGAATCTGGATTTATCAAAAATCAAAAAGGTCTTCTTCATCGGAATAGGGGGGATAGGTATTTCAGCTTTGGCTAAAATGGCTCTTTCGCACAGGATGGAAGTATCCGGAGTCAATGACGACGAAAGCCCCAAAACTCTTGACCCGCTTCGTGAACTCGGTATAAATATATTAATGACGCCAAAGATGTCAAAGAGTCTCTTTGACATACCGGAGGCGGATTTGTATGTTTACAGCGACGCCTGGCTGAACCGGGGACCGGAAATTATCCAGAGCGCCCAAAAAACAGGTAAACCGGTTTTAAGTTATTTTGAGGCCCTGGGGCAGTTTGCCAGGCAGTATAAAGTAATAGCCATCTCCGGCACTCACGGCAAAACGACGACCACGGCAATGATTGCTGAAATTATGACTGATACAGGACTTGATCCGACGGTTGTCATCGGTTCTTTTATGAAAAAGTTCGACAGTAATTTTAGAAAAGGGAACGGAGAATATCTGGTCGTCGAAGCGGATGAATACAACCGTCATTTTCTGAATTTCAGTCCATTCATAACTCTCATCACAAATATCGAAGCTGACCACTTGGATTGTTATAGAGATTTGGCGGATATACAAAAAGCATTCGATAAACTTTTATCGCAAAGCAAAAATAAAATCATGGATTACATAAAATATTTGGAAAAGGTCCCAAAACTCTCTGTTCCCGGAGCGCACAACAGAATGAATGCAGCAGCGGCACTGGCAGTAGCGGATCTTTTGAATATAAAATTGGAAGACGCGCAAAAATCACTTTCACAATTTTCCGGCACTTGGCGCAGGCTCGAAAAAAGAGGGCAGACAGAAAAAGGAACAATCATTTACGACGACTATGCCCATCATCCCACCGAGATAAGAGCTAGTTTGGAAGCTTTGCGCGAACTTTATTCCGCCGGTGAGAAAAAAATCACAATAGTTTTTCAGCCGCATCTCTATAGCCGAACCAAGGCCCTATTCAATGATTTTGCCAAAAGTTTTAAGGGAGCGGATAGTATATTCTTGCTTCCCATCTTTTTTGCTAGGGAAGACAAAGACGAGAGTATTTCAAGCGAGAAGCTGGCTTCGGCCATCTGTCTGGCGGGAGATAAGGCCAAAGCTTTTCCGGACTTCGAGTCGGCGGAGAAGTTTATAAAAGACCTAAACCTGGGAGGAAATGACATATTGGTGACAATGGGAGCGGGAGAGGCTTATAAAATAGCCGATAAAGTGTTCAATTTTTACTAATTTGACATGTATAGAAATAGGTGTTTTGCTATTGACTTTTGATGTGGAATATGCTAGTATATAGGCATGTCCTTATTAAGCTTTAAAGCTTTATAAATAAGGGCTATTTCAGTAAAAGCTGGGCTAGTAATCAGAGTTGGCGTCCCGCCGAGGGCGGGATAATATGAATAAGAACAATTTAATACGATTTGCTCAATCCCTTCTTCTTTTGCCGTTTGTGACTGGAACAATGGTGCCTATGGGGAGTATCTTAATGGATACGACGAAGGATACTGTTCAAACCGTATTTATGCAAAAACAGAATATTGAAGCCAATGGTCTGTTGGCCTTTAACCAGGTTATGGACCAAAAAGCTAAAGATTTGAAAGCCAAAGCTGACGCTATTGATAGTTATTTCAAATCGCATGATATGCCTCTTGTGAGTACGGGCATGAAAATGGTACAGGAAGCTGAAGATAATGACCTTGACTGGCGCCTCTTGCCGGCCATAGCCGTTCGAGAATCTACCGGAGGGAAAAATGACTGTGTTAAGGTTAAAAACAACCCTTTCGGTTGGGGTTCCTGTAAGATCGGTTTCGATTCTCTTGATGAAGCCATTGAGACCGTGGCTATGAATTTGGGAGGCAATAACTCCACTACGGAAAAACATTACGCAGGTAAAACCCTTACGCAAATTCTTCACGCATATAACCCGCCTTCCATTGTGCCCCGTTACGCGCAACAAGTCATTTCCATCATGAATGCCATAGGGGAAGAAGATTTAACACTGGCAGTTGCCATAAACTCTTAATCAAAAAACCCTCCGATTTAAATCGGAGGGTTTTTTGATTATTCCAGATACACTAATGTCATCTTGTGTTCTTTGGGTTCAAATAAGGTGATTTGGAAATTATAATTTTTGCCGAGTTCCAATTTCTCCCGAAGTTTTGTTTCCGAACCGAAAGTCGAATTATGCACCAGCCCGGCCACTCCTTCCTTAATGGAAACCAAAGCGCCGTGCTTATTGTACTTGATGACTACGCCCTTGATGATGTCTCCTTTCTTTAACTTTCCTTCAAATTCCGTCCAAGGGTTTTCTTTCAGCGCCTTGATTGAAAGCGAGATTTTACCGTCTTTTATTTCAATCACTTTGGCGCGGACTTTATCCCCGATTTTAAACATACTGCGAGGGTCCTCCACCAGTCCCCAATCAAGCTCAGAAATGTGCACCAGCCCTTCCAGCCCGTCTTCAAGCTTCAGGAACACCCCGAAATCGACTATACCGGCCACGGTGCATTCCAACTCGTCGCCCACGTTATACTTGCTTAATATCTCTTTCTTTTCTTCAGGATTATTGTCTTTCTCGGAGAAAATCAATTTTCCTTCTTTCGGAAGGGTGGAAATAATCATTACCGAAATTTTCTCCCCGATAAGTTTTTTCAGTTCCTTCAATATCTTGTCCTTGTCCGAATCCAGAACTCGCGGGTAATGTTCGGCTTTGAGCTGGGAAGCGGGCAGGAATCCCTGGATGCCCTGCCATTCCAAGATCAGTCCTCCTTTATTAGCATTTTTTATTTCCAATTCCAGGACGGTTTTCGCCTTGATAGCTTTTTCGGCTTCACTCCAGGTGAGTGCTTGTTTGGCTTCCTTCAAAGAAAGTTCCACGTATCCGCTTTCGTTTTCTCTTTCAACCACTTTCGCCTTTATGATATCGCCCAGACTTATTTTTTTGATAATATCTTTGGCATTGATGAACTCCCGTCCGTAAATTATGCCTGTGCCAAAAGGCGACAGATCAACGAAGACCGAAGATTTTTCCACCAGAATTACCGGGCCTTCTACCAGAGAATCAACTTCCGGTTTAACCATGCTTCGGTCAACAATGGATTTCAGAACCGGATTTTCTTGCGCTATTTCTTCTTTATTGATTTCTTTTAAAATTTTACTCATAAACTAAAATATCCGCGTTAAAGCGGATATTAAGGCTTAGGTTTTCCCCGGCTTGAGTCGTGGGAAGGTTACCCTAAATCCTGCTTTTAATATATTCAACTTATAAAGTCATATTACTATAATTATAAAAAAAAGCAAGCTCCGCCCCATGTTCTTTAAATATAATCGCGAGGCAAGCATTTTTATCTCTGAAAAAGATGATTTTTGTTTTGTTTTTTGGTATAATTAGAGTAATGATAATAACATATTTCGGAAAACAATTTTTCAAGATTGCTCGGGGGGAGATGGTTCTGGCTTTTAATCCCGTCAATAAGGCTTCCCAATCCGGCATTTCGACGCACTTTGGGGCGGATATAGCCCTTGTCACGGCTAATTATCCCGACTATAACGGCACAGAACAACTCTCGCACGGCGAACGAACTCCTCTTGTCGTCAGAGGTCCCGGAGATTATGAAATCAAAGAGATTTTTATCAAGGGCATGATGTTGAATACGGAAATCTCCAAAAAGAATTATATCAATACCGTTTATTTTCTGTCCGTAGATAATATTAATATCGCCTTTTTGGGAGTGCTTTCCAGCGGCGATCTTCCGAAAGATGTCCGTGAAATTATAGATAGCCCGGACATTCTTTTTGTTCCCGTTTCCGGCGCCGGGTCCATCAACCCGAAAGAATCGGCAAAGCTGGCATCATCTCTGGAGCCCAGAATGATAATTCCGATGGATTACGATGATATGTCCCTCAGAATATTTTTAAAAGAAATCGGGGAGGAAAAAGCGGAAGTTGTGGACAAGCTTACTTTAAAACGAAAAGATTTGGAAGGTAAAGAGGGGAAGGTCGTCGTATTAAAAGCAGTTTAATCCCGATGTAAAGTCGGGACTCCGGCAAAACGTCGGAGTTTTACAAAAAATATATGAAAAGATTAATTCATCATTTGAGAAAACAATCCGAAGAAGAAAGAAGACATATTTTACATCTTGTCATATTTATAATCGCCGTTGTGATGATAATGCTTTGGGTTTTTAGTTTAAGCAAGAACTTTTCAAATCCCGATACGCAGACAAAAATGAAACAAGATTTACAACCGTTTTCCGTATTAAAAGATAATATAGTCGGCGGATATACAAATACTTCAAACTAGTTTCCAGGTGATAGCATAATATTTATGGCAAAAAAACTCGATGAACCAATTGAAACACGTGCGGACGAAGTCATCCCGGTGGATGTGGTGACGGAGATGAAAGATTCCTATTTGGCATATGCAATGTCCGTTATTACCGCGCGCGCGTTGCCGGATGTCCGGGACGGACTCAAACCGGTGCACCGCAGGATTTTATTTGCCATGCATGAAATGGGCCTGACCGCTTCTTCCCGTTTCAGAAAATCCGCCGCGGTAGTCGGAGATGTTTTAGGAAAATATCATCCGCACGGAGATATGGCTGTTTATGATTCAATGGTTGGGATGGCGCAGGAATTTTCCTACCGTTACCCTTTCATTTTGGGGCAGGGCAACTTTGGATCCATTGATGGCGATAATGCCGCAGCCATGCGTTATACGGAAGCGAAAATGTCTAAAATATCAAGCGAACTGCTGCGTGACTTGGAAAAAGAGACGGTTGATTTTCGCCCCAACTATGACCAGACGCGCAAAGAGCCGATAGTTTTTCCGTCATCGGTTCCGGCGCTTCTTTTAAACGGCACGCTCGGCATTGCCGTCGGTATGGCGACGAACATACCTCCGCACAATCTGGCCGAAGTGCTGGATGCCACAATGCATTTGATTGAAAATGAAGATAGTACGACCGAAGACTTAATGCAGTTCATAAAAGGACCGGATTTTCCCACCGGCGGAATAGCTTACAACTATAAAGATATGCTTCATGCATATGGAACCGGACGGGGCGGAATTGTCTGTCGCGGTGAAGCGGAAATAGTGGAACAAAAAGACGGAAACTTCCAGATTATTATCACTTCGATTCCTTTTCGGGTGAATAAATCCAATTTAATAATGTCGATTGCCGAGCTGGTTCAGGAGAAGAAACTTGAAGGTGTTAAAGGGCTTCGCGATGAATCGACCAAAGACATCAGAATTGTCATTGATTTGAAAAATACCGCTGTTCCGGAAAAAGTACTGAACTATATTTATAAAAATACTCAACTCGAATCGAATTTTAATTTTAATATCGTGGCGCTGGTGGACGGCGTACCGCAGACCCTTTCGTTAAAATCAATTCTTTCTCTTTTTATTTTGCATAGAAAAGAGGTTGTAAAGCGAAGGGGAATTTATGACCTGCGCAAAGCGGAAGAACGCGAGCACATACTGCTCGGTCTCTCAAAAGCACTCGACCATATTGATGAAGTAATCGCGATTATCCGTAAGGCGGCTGATGTGCCAGCGGCGTCCGTAGCGCTTCAAAAGAAGTTTGCCTTCACGCCCATACAGACTGCGGCCATTCTT
>CAYIHB010000006.1:12837-15050 GCA_964363165.1 uncultured Candidatus Saccharibacteria bacterium | reverse complement strand
TCGCCGCCTGCGGCGGCGAAATGCGTTCGGACTAATTCAAGAATACTGCACCAAACTAATCTTATTTTTTGTGTTAAAATTAGTTTATGGAACTGAAAGGTAAAGTGATTGTTATAACAGGGGGGACAAAAGGTTTAGGCAAAGCCCTTTCCCTTGCTTTTTTGAAAAATGGCTCAAAAGTCACAGTTTGTTCTAGAAACGAAGATGAATTGAAAAATTTGAGAAATGGAATTATAGGCATAAAAGCGGATGTCACCAGAGAGGAGGAATTGCAGAAAGTAGTCGATCTAACCAAGGAAAAATTCGGCAAATTGGATATTTGGATTAATAATGCCGGTATTTGGCTGCCCCACTTGCCGATTGAGAAAACAGACTGGAAAAGAACTCATGATTTAATTGAGGTTAATTTATTCGGAACCGTTTATGGATCAAAAGTAGCCCTTGCACAAATGAGAAAACAAGGTTTTGGTTCGATTGTAAATATTATTTCAACAAGCGCGCTGGAGGGTAAAATAAACGAAACGGCATATTGTTCAAGCAAGTTTGCCGCGATGGGATTTACGAAGTCTCTGATGAAAGAAGTGGATGGAAAAAATATAAGAGTGATGGCGGTTTACCCCGGAGGAATGAGGACCGACTTGTTTAACGAAGACATGCCGAAAAATTACAATGAATTTATGAACCCGGATTACGTGGCTGATAAAATTGTGGAAAATCTGAAGAAGAATATCCCCGAAGATGAATTAATTATAAGGCGTCAATAAGAAAATTATGCTTTACACCAGAAAAGGAGACAACGGAACAACCAAAACTTTCGGATGCGACCAGCGCATTTCTAAAAGCTCGATGATAGCCGAGGCCCTCGGCTCGCTGGACGAAATAAATTCTTATCTCGGCTTTTGCAAGATAAAAGCCAGAAAAGAAAAGCTTTTGGTTCAGAACAAAATATCGGGGGATGGGATAATTCACAATATACAAAAAAATCTGTTTATTGTTCAAGCAGAACTGGCCGGAGCCTCGATGTCCATAGATGAAGAAAAAGTGAAAGAATTGGAAACAATCATTGACTCTATAGAAAAAGAATTACCACCCATAAAAACTTTTTTTATTTCCGGCGGAACGGAACTGGCCTCTATTTTTGACATCGCCCGCACTATTTCCCGCCGAGCGGAAAGGAGGGTAGTGGGAGTAGCAGAAGAGAAAAAAACTCCTATAAAAAAATCTACCCTTGCGTATCTAAATCGTCTTTCCAGTCTTCTTTATGCTTTTGCCAGACTAGCCAACCATCGGGCCGGCATAGATGAAGAAAGCCCTGACTACAAATAACTATTATTTCTAAAAAATTTTAAATTATGCTATAAATAACAGCACATGGTGCCTATGGTGTAACGGTTAGCACTGCAGCTTGTGGAGCTGTAAGTTCCGGTTCAAATCCGGATAGGCACCCCATATGCTTTCGAAAAGTATAAAAGAAACCAACAAGATAGCCAAAGTATTTCTTAATAAATTATTAAAAAATAAAAGGGGGCGGAAAAGCGCGTTGGTTGTAGCCCTTTCCGGGGATTTGGGCGCAGGAAAGACCGCCTTCACAAAATTTGCGGCCAAGCATTTGGGTATAAAAGACAGGGTTTTCAGTCCGACTTATGTCATTATGAAAAAATACCCTATTGAACTTAAAAATTATAAGTTCTTTTTTCATTTTGACGCTTATCGCCTGAAAAACGAGAAAGAATTATTACATCTGGGATGGGAAGAAATTATCGGCAACAAAGAACATCTGATTTTCATCGAGTGGCCGGAAAATGTATCTAAGATTATTCCCGCCGATGCCAGATTTATTTATATTTCCGGCAATAAAAAAGACGAAAGAAATTTTAAGCTCAAATAATGAATGGAAAATAACCCCTGGGGTGATAAAAATTTAATAAAGGTTCTTCTGGAAAATGGCGTGGTAATTATGCCTACTGACACTATTTATGGGATAGTTGGGAAAGCCCAAAATGAACAAATAGTCGATCGTATTTATGCTACGCGACAAAGAAGTCCAGAAAAACCGTGTATAATACTTATCGGAAACACAAAAGAACTTGAAAAATTTTCGATTATTCTTTCAGAAAAACAAAAACAAAAGATTTTTGAATACTGGCCGGGACCGGTCAGTATTATTCTGGATTGCCCGGATGATTCTTTTGCATACCTGCATCGTGGCACAA
>CAYIHB010000006.1:0-12737 GCA_964363165.1 uncultured Candidatus Saccharibacteria bacterium | reverse complement strand
AGTATTATTCTGGATTGCCCGGATGATTCTTTTGCATACCTGCATCGTGGCACAAAAACTCTGGCGTTCCGTTTGCCGGCATCGCAAGCGCTCCGAAACCTGCTCTTAAAAACCGGTCCGCTCATTGCTCCTTCCGCAAATCCGGAGGGTTTTTCTCCAGCCTGGAGTATTGAAGAAGCGAAAAAATATTTCGGTAATTCGGTTGATTTATACATAGACGGGGGAAAGATAGAAAGCAAAGCATCTAAACTTATTAAATTAGAGAATAATAGTTCCGTCGCTGTGCTTAGGGAATAGAAATATGTCATAATTGAGATATGAAAAAAAGCATCCTGGAAAAGATATTCAGCGCGCCGGCGGAAGTGCTGGAAAAAAGCGTTGAATTGGAACAGGAAATCAAAGAAGATATCGAGAAACAAAAACCAATCAAAGAAGCCAGAGAATACTGGAAAACATTGGGTCCGGGGCTGACTACCGGCGCTGCGGATGATGATCCGTCGGGTATCGCCACATACTCGCAGATGGGAGCGTCTCGCGGTTTCAGTTTGATCTGGCTTTCGCTCTTTTCTTTTCCCTTGATGGCAGTTGTTCAGGAAATGTGTGCTCGGATCGGACTCACTACCGGAGTCGGGCTGGCCACCAATATAAAGCGTCATTTTTCGGGGAAAATTTTATATTTTACTACCATACTTCTTCTTTTTGCAAACGTGTTTAATATCGGAGCGGACTTGGGGGCAATGGCCAAAGGCACTCAACTTATTTTCCCCCAAATAGGTTTCACTTTTTTGGTTTTCGGTTTTGCCGTATTCTCTCTGCTTCTTCAAATTTTTATTCCTTACAAAGAATATTCGAAATATTTGAAATATCTTACCCTGGTTCTTTTCGCTTACGTATTTTCGGCATTTTCGGTGGCAATCGATTGGGGAAATGTCTTTAAACATCTGGTGATTCCCACGATTTCTTTTTCAAAAGACGAAATTATTCTGATTTGCGCGGCTCTTGGCACAACCATAAGCCCTTATTTATTTTTCTGGCAGACATCGCAAGAAGTAGAAGAACAAATATTGAGAGGAGAAAAGACGGAAGAATCACGACGCGTTCTGAACACAAGCAAGGATATCCATAAAATGAGAATTGATGTCTGGTCCGGAATGTTTTTTTCCAATCTGATAATGTTTTTCATAATTGCCACCTGTGCGGCAACTTTGTTCGCAAACGGCCTGACAAATATAGGAACGGCTGCCGATGCGGCTCTGGCTCTCCGGCCCCTGGCCGGCGATTTTGCTTTCATTCTGTTCGCAATCGGAATTTTGGGGGTAGGACTTTTGGCTATTCCGGTTCTGGCCGGGTCGGCTTCTTATGCAATGTCCGAAACATTTAATTGGAAAGCCGGATTGAATAGAAAACTGAAACAAGCTACCTCTTTCTATGGCGTAATAATAATAGCAATGATTTTAGGAATCATTTTGAATTTTATTGGACTCGACCCGATAAAAACCCTTATTTATTCAGCTGTTTTTAATGGAATTATTTCGCCAATTATTTTATTCTTTATCGTACGTATAAGCGCTAACGAAGGGATAATGGGAACTTTTAAAAATAAAAAATTGACTAATGTTTTAGGCTGGTTTACCGTCCTGTTGTTATCTATAGTTAGCACCAGTACTATAATTTTTCTTTTTGTTTAACATTTTATGAAAATCATTAGAGATTATGATTTGACAAAACTGAATACTTTCGGAATATCCGTTCAGGCGAAATTTTTCGCTGAATTGAACGAAGAGTCCGATTTAAAAGAACTTTTTATATCTCCGGAATTCAGAAATAACGAGAAATTGTTTTTAGGAGGAGGAAGCAATATTTTATTTACCAGAAATTTCAGGGGAATTGTCGTATTAAACAAGTTAAAAGGAATTGAAATACTGGAGGAAAACCCGGAATACTCCACTATAAAGTCCATGGGTGGCGTTATTTGGCATGATTTGGTTGAATTTACGGTCAACAGAGGATATTGGGGGATAGAAAATTTGGCTCTGATACCAGGCACGGTCGGGGCGGCGCCAATGCAGAATATCGGGGCTTACGGAGCGGAAATCAAAGATGTTTTGGAGAACGTTGAAGCTTATGAGATAGAAACAGGAGAGAAAAAAACTTTTAGGAGGGAGGAATGCGAGTTCGGATACCGCGACAGCATATTCAAAAACAAATTAAGGGGAAAATATTTTATTTCAGCCATAACTTTGAAATTAGGCAAAACAGAGAAAAAAAATATCAATTATAAAATTCTACAAGAATATCTGGAGGAGAATAAAATTGAAATCAAAAGTTCCAAGGATATAAGCGACGCGGTTTCATCCATACGCAAAAGCAAGTTACCCGATCCGGCACTGATAGGCAATGCCGGGAGTTTTTTTAAAAATATTTTCATAAAAAAAGAAAAATTGGAAAACTTATTGAAACTTTACCCCGACATGCCTTCTTTTGAAGAAGACGGGAAAATCAAAATACCGGCCGGCTGGCTTATCGAGCAATGCGGTTGGAAAGGGAAGAGAATGGGTAATGTCGGTGTACACGATAAACAAGCGTTGGTTTTAGTAAATTACGGCGGAGCCACGGGGGAAGAGATAAAAAATTTATCTGAACAAATAATTGCTTCAGTCAACTCCCGATTCAGACTGATTCTCGAGAGGGAGGTCAATTTGATTTGATGATATTCTTGTGTATAATAATTTAATATGAAAAAAAATATAATCATATGGTTTCTGGTAGTAATAGCAGTTGTAGCCGCTTTAGTTTATATTACAATTAACAGTAAAAATACCATGACAGAAGAAAAAGTCGCGAAAGCCGGGGATATTGTTTCAATGAATTATACGGGAACATTGGATGATGGAACCGTTTTTGATTCAAATGTTGATCCTAAATTCAAGCATGTTGAGCCGTTCGTTTTCACCTTGGGATCTGGACAGGTTATTGCCGGCTGGGATAAAGGCATAGTTGGAATGAAGGTCGGAGAGAAGAAAATTCTCAAAATTGCTCCCGAGGATGCCTATGGAGCAGCCGGAATTCCCGGAATAATTCCCCCGAATTCCGCATTAAACTTTGAGGTTGAACTTTTACAAATTAAGCAATGATTTGCCGCACTAGTGGCACCTAATAATATTATGAATACATCGCCAGAACAAAAAGAGAAAATATATCGCGGGTTAAGAATCGCTCTTATCGCTTTTTTGGTTGCGGTCGCTGTCAATTTTTTAGTTGATAGCAGGTACGAGAAACCGGAAAATACCATAACCTTCTCCGGGCACGGAGAAGTCACGGCCGTTCCCGATATTGCCAATGTATATTTCACCATCAGCCAGAATGCAAAAACGGTAAAAGAGGCACAGACACTGGTGGCAGGAATTGAAAAGAAATCTTTGGATTTTTTGAAGACAAACAATGTTCTTGACAAAGACATTAAAACCGCCAATGCTTCTTTTTATCCAAAATATGATTATGGGCAAATCTATTGCATAAAATATCCATGCCCTCAGAGAAATCCTGTGATTGTGGGTTATACCGCTTCGGAGAGCATAACCGTGAAGGTTAGAAATACCGACGAGGTGGGGAAAATTATGCAGGGACTTGGGACGCTGGGCGTTTCCGATTTGAATGGCCCTAATTTTTCCATAGACAATGAAGACACTCTGAAAGCGCAAGCCAGGAAAAAAGCGATTGATGATGCGAAATCAAAAGCGACCGCACTTGCCAAGGATTTGGGTATTCATTTGGGAAAGATTACATCTTTTAGCGAATCTGGCACTTATCCCATGCCGATATACGCTAAAACGATGATGGTGGGGGAAGCCCCTGATAGTTCCGCTCCGGCCCAAATACCGAAAGGGGAGAATACGATAAGTTCGGATGTTTCAATTACTTACGAAATAAGATAGATTTGACTATTTTGAAGAAAGTAGTAACATTTAAAAAGCCCTTGAAAGGGGGCTTTTTTAAAAGGTTTACACTTTAGACGCATAAAAATGTCAAAAATTACCGAATATTTGAAAGAAACGAAAACTGAATTAAAACACGTAATTTGGCCCAACAGGCGCCAGACCATTTACTATACCTTGATTGTGGTTGTGTTGTCTGTTTTAATAGCTTACCTTTTGGGTGTTTTTGATTTTATTTTCCTGCAAGGATTGCAAAAATTAATTCCTTTTTAAATTATGTCAAAACAAGAAACACAGGGTACTAGAAATTGGTATGCCATTCATACTTACGCGGGATATGAAAACGTCGTTCTGCGCAATTTGAAACAGCGCATCGATTCTCTGGGCATGAACGACAAGATTTTTAACGTGATAATACCGATTGAGAAAAAGATAAAAATAAAAGGAGGCAAGCGCGTGGAAGTGGAAGAAAAAATCTATCCAGGGTATGTTTTGGTGGAAATGGTGGTGACGGATGATTCCTGGTATGTCGTTCGCAACACCCCGCGGGTTACCGGTTTTGTCGGAGCCGGGGTGAATCCCGTTCCTCTGAAGAAGGAAGAAGTGGAGTATCTTTTCAAAAAAATGGATACGAGCATAGTCAAACACAATATTGACCTTGCGATAGATGAGACAGTCCGCATAGTTGACGGCCCATTTAAAGACCTGGAAGGCAAAATCAACTCTGTCGATAATGAACGCGGAAAAGTAAAAGTGCTTGTCTCCATGTTCGGCCGAGAGACCCCGGTCGAGCTTGATTTCTTGCAAGTCAAGAAAGTTTAATGTAATCTGAAATAATATGGCAAAAAAGGTAACCAAAAAAATAAAATTGCAAATAGAAGCCGCCAAAGCCACCCCGGCGCCTCCGTTGGGGCCTGCCTTGGGACAGGCGGGGATCAACATAGGAGATTTCGTAAGCAAATTCAACGCTAAAACCGCCAAGATGGCAGGGGATAAAGTTTCCGTGGCTATCACGGTTTACGAGGACAGAAGTTATGATTTTGTGGTCAAGACCCCTCCGGTTAGCGGGCTTATTTTGAAGGCGGTCAAACTGGAGAAAGGATCAGGCAAAAATGCCACCGAAAAAGTCGGTAAGATAACCAAAGCGCAGGCGCAAGAGATTGCCGCCAAGAAAATGCCGGATCTGAACGCCAAAGATATGGACGGAGCCGTCAGAATCATCGCCGGTTCTGCTCGTTCTATGGGGATAGAGATGGTGGACTAGCGGGCAATTGTGCTAATATATTAATATGTTAAACATTCAACAATATTTTACAAAGAAAAATGTTCTCTTTGTTGTCGTTTTTGTGATTTTAGGATTTATTGCGCTACAGATTCCGATAACCCAACTGGAAGGATCAAAAGCAAAATTTATGGTATATGATGCCTTCGCGCCCGTAGCTGGGGCTTTTATTGGCAGTTTACCTGGGGTGGTGGCGGTGTTTTTGATGCAATTTATTAATTTTTTGGCGTATGGAGCTATAGTTCAAGACGCTGGGACAATCATCCGTTTTGTGCCGATGCTTTTTGCGGTGTTGTATTTTGCCCGAAAAAGCAAATTTAATTTGATTATTCCAACACTCGCGATTATCGTTTTTGTTGTTCACCCCATCGGCCGGACAGTTTGGTATTTTGCGCTTTTCTGGACTATTCCGATTATTGCCTATTTTATTCGCGATAGATTTCTTTTGGCGCGGGCGCTCGGCGCCACTTTTACCGCTCATGCGGTCGGTGGTGCTTTATGGGTCTGGATTTTCGCGTTGCCAGCGCCGATTTGGATCTCGCTTATACCAATTGTGGTCCTGGAGCGTTCGTTTTTTGCCCTTGGTATTGCTGTTTCTTTCGTTCTAGTCAACAATCTTTTAGCTTTTTTGGAAAAGAAGCATATATTGAATCTCGGTTTTATTATCAACCAGAGATATCTCTTGGGCACGCTTCGCCATGAACCGAAAACGTAAATTGTCCCATAAAATCAATTACATCGCATATGTTGCAAGTAGTATTGATGGACGAATAGCCAAAAGCAATCAGTCTGGCACGGATTGGACGAGCAAGGAAGATTGGAATTTCTTCCAAAAATCTATTTCTAAATTTGACGCTGTAGTTGTCGGGCACAACACTTACAAAGTAGCAGAAAACTGGCTTAAAAAAAGGCGAACAATAGTTTTTACTTCCAGATATAGTTTTCTGAAATCTATTGATTCTGTCACTTTTTTGAATCCAGCTCATGTAAATTTTTTAAATTTTATACATGAAGCGAATTTCAAAAAAATTGCCATACTTGGCGGACCGAAAGTATACACTTTTTTTCTTGAGAACAAAATGCTAGATGAGCTTTTTGTCACGATTGAACCGTATATTTTTATAAATGGTGTTCCGATGTTTTCTGGCGATAGATTTCACAAATATAGATTTATTTTGCAATCAGTGAAAAAACTTAATAAAAGAAGCACTATTTTACTCCACTACAAAAATGGAAATTAAAGCAATCAAAACCAGAATATTTAAAGAGAATGAAAATCTGACTGATTTTATTCTGAAGTATGTAAAAAAAATTCCGGAGAATTCTATTCTTGTTATTACCTCTAAAATTGTATCACTTTCTGAAGGGCGGACAGCCGAATACAAAAACCAGTCCCAAAAAGTTAAACTTATAAAACAAGAAAGCGATTTTATGCTTCGCACCAAATATACCTGGCTTACCATAAAAGACGGTATGGTTATGTCTTCGGCAGGTATTGATGAATCTAATGCTAGAGGTAAACTCATACTTTTACCCCAAAATAGTTTTAAATCCGCGGATTTAGTAAGAAAGAAATTAAAAAAAATATTTAAAATAAGGAAACTAGGCGTGCTCATTACCGACAGCAGAATTTTTCCTTTACGCGCCGGAATTGTCGGTGTTTCCCTGGGTTATGCCGGATTTAAGGGCATTCGCGATTATCGCGGCAAATCCGATATTTTTGGCCGAACTTTAAAATTTTCGCGCACGGATATTGCTGATGGTTTGGCCACATCAGCCGTTTTGGAAATGGGGGAAGGGAAAGAGCGTCAACCGTTGGCCCTAATAACAAAAGCTCGGGTTGAGTTTACTGACAAAATAAATAAAAAAGAATTATACATTGACCCAAAAGAGGATTTGTATTTGCCCCTTTTTGGGAGTATATTAAAGAAGTGAAAAAGGAAATTAAAAGATACAAGAGACCCAGCTGGGATGAATATTTTATCGGCCTGGCGGATTATGTCGGTTCCAGAGGTACTTGCGACAGGGGACGTTCAGGTGCGGTTTTGGTTAAAGAAAAGCGGATTCTTGCCACCGGATATGTAGGTTCGCCTGTCGGCATTGCGCATTGTGACAAGGTAGGACATGAAATGCATACCCTCGCCGGCGATGATGGAGTGGTTTCCCGTCATTGTCTCAGGACAGCTCATGCGGAACTGAACGCTATCGCTAATGCCGCGCGTTTCGGCGTGTCTATTGATGGATCGACTCTATATTGTAAAATGGTTCCTTGTTATACCTGCGCCAAGACGATAATAAACGCGGGAATCAAGCGCGTAGTCGCTTCCAAGGATTATCACGCGACAAAACGATCAAAAGTTGTTTTTAAACAAGCCGGAATTAAACTGGAAATTGTAAATAAAAAAGTTGAACCTTACGAAGACCAATAATATGTCCGTAGACCTGAAAAAATTGCAAAAAGAAATAATGCGGAACAAGATAAAGAAAGGTTTCAATACTACCGATATTTCCCTTGAGTTTTGCCGCGCCTTTGAGGAACTTTCCGAAGCATTCAAAAAACACAATCACGGGCAAACCGGTGTTGCCGAGGAACTGGCCGATGTGGCCATATTCTTGCTCGGCATGTGCGAGATCCTGGGTTATGATTTGGAAAAAGAACTGGTCAGAAAAATTGAAATAAATAAAAAAAGAGTTTACAAAAAAGAAAAATCTCCGGACGGAAAGACTATTCTTATAAGAATCAGAACCTCCAAAGATCCTTAAAAATTATTTTTTGATATATTCTACGAATTCCAAATCGTATTTATTCAGATCGTCTTTCGGATATTTTTCTTTTTTGACTTCTTGCCACTTGTTTTTTTCTATTTCCGGGAAAAATGCGTCAGCCTCGGGGAATTCTCCGTTCACATAGGTAATATAAAGCTTGTCGGTTATAGGCAGTACCTGCTTATATATTTCCTCCCCTCCGATTACGAATATTTCCTCATTTTTATCCGGAAACAAGTCCAACGCTCCGCTCAAAGAATGCACTATCTCCACTCCTTCTTTTTTATAATTCGCGTCTCGGGTTATCACTATATTTTTTCTGTTGAGCAGAGGTTTGCCGATGGATTCGAAAGTTTTTCTGCCCATTATTACGGGGTGCAACATGGTAATTTTCCTGAAATGTTTCATATCGGCCGGCGAACGCCAAAGAAGTCCGTTCTTTTTTCCAATCTCATTATTCTTGCCGATGGCTACGATAATTGAAATCATAATTTTTTTAAACCGCTATTTCAAATTTAATTCTGTCATAACTTTCATAATTTATAATTTCCGTATCCGTATATTGCCAGTCAAAAATCGATTTGAAATTATTTGTCTTGATTTGTGGCAATTTATATTTATTTGGGTCCCGCGACAGTTGTTCTTTCATCCCATCAATATGATTGAGATATATATGCGTGTCGGCCAGAAAACCGGTGAGCATTCCTTCTTCTAAACCTGTTTCCAGAGCGAGAAGATGCAATAGAGTCGCGTAGCTGGCGATATTAAAAGGCAGTCCCAAAGCCACATCCACACTGCGCTGATTCCAAAATAAGTTTAAACGGTTATTTATGACCGTTACCTGAAAGGCATAGTGGCAATAAGGCGGAATTACTTTGTCGACATCTACCGGATTCCAAGCGAGCACCAGCATTTGGCGGCTGTCCGGTTTTGTTTTTAACATTTCCACCATGCGTTTCAACTGATCAACTCCTTTTCCGGTGTAATCGGTTTGATAATCCTTATATTTGGCTCCGAAATGTCTCCATTCCCAGCCATAGATAGAACCCAAGTCTCTTTCTTCCAGCATTTTCTTTTTTGTTGCTTCATCGTGAGCATAGGGGACTTTCAGCGGACTACACCATTCATCCCAAATATGATTATTTCTGTCTTGTAACCATTTTTTGTCGGTGATGCCCTTGATAAAAAATTCCAATTCGGAAGCGACTAGACGGAATGGCATTTTTTTGGTAGTTAATAACGGAAAGCCGTTTCTCATATTATGCTGAAAAATTGTTCCGGCTATGGTCAGCGTACCTGTGCCGGTTCTATCGGTCTTTTTCTCCCCGTTTTCCAAAACGTCTTTTACTATATCCAGATAAGCTTTCATAAGTCTTATTATAGCAACAAACGAGGAGCATGAACAAATACATTTATTTAATGTCCAAGAGCCGTTGCTACATGGTACTCCATATAACAAACTAAAAAAACCCCGCTAGGGGATTTTTTGATTTTATTTTGCTTTTATCAGTCCAGCCTTAAGAAGAGTTTTATAAATGCCGTTCTTTTTGATGGTGCGCATACCGCGGGCCGAGACTCTGATGTTGACAGATTTTCCCAATTCTGGAACGAAAATTTTACTTTTCTGAAGATTCAGATATTTTCTCTTTTTGCCGGTCGGGTTGAATTTAGTGGCGCGGGTTCTGTTGGAGTATCCTCCTCCGACGATTGAACTTTTTTTTGTTATTACGCACATTTTCGCCATAGTTTTTTTATGCTATCATTAAATTTATCCTTATGCAAGGAACTGACACTATCTTTTTTATAGCCATACTCATAATGTCCGTCGTTATCCATGAGGTTTCTCACGGCTTTGTCGCTTTGCGTTTCGGCGACAAAACCGCTTTATACGCCGGACGTCTGACTCTTAATCCTCTCAAGCATCTGGATATATTTGGTTCGATAATTCTGCCGGCCTTTTTGGTTTTAACTCACGCGTCTTTTTTGTTTGGCTGGGCCAAGCCGGTGCCGTATAATCCGAATAATCTGACCAACAGAAAATGGGGAACCATCGCCGTCGCATCGGCCGGAATTTTGGCGAATCTTTGTTTGGCGGTTTTTTTCGGGCTTGTTTTGCGTTTTTCCATAAATAGTCCGGTACCAGCCAGCTTTGTTTTTATAACTTCCTCAATTGTTTTGGTCAATTTGGGGCTGGCAATTTTCAATCTGGTGCCTATTCCCCCTCTTGACGGTTCCAAAATACTTTTTTCGCTCCTGCCAGGATCTTTTTATTTCATTATTTCCTTTTTTGAACGATATTCGCTTATTTTGATCGTTATTTTCATAGTTTTTTTGGCTGATTATTTATACCCCATATTGGCTTTTTTATACCATCTCACCACGGGTCTTGCAATTTAACACTTTAAATAGTATATTATTTTCATAGTCCTATGGGGCTATTTTGTTTAGTTATGCCGACAATCAACCAATTAATCAAAAAAAGCAGGAAAAAGGTTTACCGCAAAGACAAAACGGTGGCTTTGACCCGCGGATTCAACGTTTTAAAGAATAAACCGGTTTATTTCTCGTCTCCCTTTAAGCGTGGCGTTTGTACAAAAGTCTCGACAACCACTCCCAAAAAACCGAATTCGGCACTCCGAAAAATCGCCAGAGTGCGCCTGACTAACGGTATGGAAGTTACGGCTTATATTCCGGGGGAAGGGCATAATTTACAGGAACACTCGGTAGTTATGTTGCGGGGCGGGCGCGTGAAAGATTTGATCGGAGTCAGATATCATATCGTGCGCGGTGTTTTGGATACACAGGGAGTCGAGAGACGCAAGCAAGGCAGATCTCTTTACGGAAACAAAAGACTCAAAGAAACTAAAAAATAAAAAAACATGAGACGCAAAATAAACAACAGAAATATAGTTAAACCCGATTTTATCTACAATTCCCAAAAACTGGAGAAGTTTATCAACTATGTCATGTGGTCCGGGAAAAAAGAAACTGCCAGAAAAATAATGTACAAAGCTTTTGATATAATCAAGGAAAAGACGGGCAACCCGAATCCGCTTGAAGTTTTTGATTTGGCAATAAGAAACGCCGGTCCTTTGACTGAAGTGCGTTCCAAGCGTATTGGTGGTGCCAACTATCAAGTTCCAAGGGAAGTCAGACCGGAACGCCGCCTGGCTCTGGCCATGCGCTGGATTCGCGACGCCGCCCGCAAAAGTAAAGGACGCCCGATGTACTTGAAACTTGCCGACGAACTGATTGCCGCTTCAAAGAACGAGGGGTCCGCCATTAAGAAAAAAGAAGATACTCATAAAATGGCCGAAGCCAACAAGGCCTTCGCTCATTTCGCTTGGTAAAATATTTATATGGAACGGGATTATCCGCTGGAAAAAGTCAGGAATATTGGAATTATCGCGCACATTGACGCGGGCAAAACGACTACCACCGAACGCGTGCTTTTCTATACCGGCATGTCCCATAAGATAGGAGAAGTGCATGACGGCGATACTGTTACCGACTGGATGGAACAGGAAAGAGAGCGTGGAATTACCATTACCTCCGCGGCAGTCACCTGTTTTTGGACGCCGACTTACGCCAATAACGACAAAAATAAAAAACACCGTTTTAACATTATCGACACTCCCGGCCATATTGATTTTACGGTTGAAGTTAAGAGATCACTGCGCGTGCTGGACGGCGCCGTTGTCGTTTTTGACGGAGTAGCGGGAGTTGAACCCCAATCCGAAACAAACTGGCGCTATGCCGATGAAGCCAAAGTTCCCCGCATTTGTTTTATCAATAAACTGGACAGAACAGGGGCTTCTTTTGAACATTCATATGCGACAATTTTGGATCGTTTGACCAAAAAAGCGGTACGAATGCAGATTCCAATCGGACTTGAAGAAAAACACGAGGGTGTCATTGATTTGCTGACCATGAAAGCTTTTTATTTCGAAGGAGAAATGGGCAATAAGGTTGTGGAAAAAGAAATTCCGGAAAATCTGAAAGCGGAAGCGGAAAAATACCACCATAAATTGATTGAAAAAATTGTGGAGCAAGATGATGCGGTCATGAACGAATATCTTGAAGGAAAAACTCCGGATATAAACACTCAAAAGAGACTTTTAAGAAAAGGAGTTATAACCAATGAAATTTTTCCGGTTTATACCGGCTCCGCTTTGAAGAACAAGGGTGTTCAATTGGTGCTGGATGGTGTGGTGGATTATCTTCCTTCGCCTCTGGATATTCCGCCCGTGGAGGGGACGGATCCGGACAATAATGACGAAATTATTTTCAGGCATGCAAAGGACGAAGAACCTTTTTCTGCTCTGGCTTTCAAGGTTGCAACGGATCCTTTCGTCGGACAGCTCATTTTCTTCAGAGTTTATTCCGGAACCTTGACCGCCGGTTCTTACATTTATAATCCCAGAACCAGAAATAAGGAACGCATCGGCCGAATATTGCGAATGTATGCCAACGACAGAGAAGAAATGAAAAAAGTTTTTGCTGGAGAAATAGCGGCGGCTGTCGGATTGAAGGATACGATTACTTCCGACACTCTTTGCGACGAAGAACATCCGATAGAATTGGACAGGATAATTTTTCCTGAACCGGTTATTCAGCTGCGCATTGAACCAAAAACAAAAGCCGACCAGGAAAAAATGGGTATGGCTCTCAACCGTCTCGCCCAGGAAGATCCCACATTCAGAGTAACTACCAATCAGGAAACAGGAGAAACGATTATTGCCGGAATGGGAGAG
>CAYIHB010000005.1:0-17683 GCA_964363165.1 uncultured Candidatus Saccharibacteria bacterium | reverse complement strand
CAATTTTCGTATTATTTAAAATTTGGGCATTTGATTTTGCGTCATTAATCCCCTTTTCTATTTTCTCCGAACGCTCTTTCATCAATTTATTCAGGGGTTTAAGAGCATATATATACAAAACCGCAAAAACAATCCCAAAGTTAAGAATTTGGGCGACAATAATCTTTAAATCGATATGAAAAGTGTTAATGATTGACTCCATTGGTTTTGATAGGCTTTAGGCCTTAGGCTCTAGGCCCTAACTTTCAGTTTGCTAACGCCTAGCGCCTAGCGCCTAATTGCTAGTTTAAATTGAAAATGCGATAACAAGCGCGTAAATGGCGATCGCCTCGGCAAATGCGCAGGCAAGAAGCATAGGCACAAGAATTTTACTGGCAGATTCTGGATTGCGGCCGATTGATTCCATGGCTTTTGAACCAATCATACCGATGGCTATAGCGGGAGCAAGAGCTCCAATACCCATAACAACCGCTTTTGAAATAGTACTTAAATCCATATATTTCTTTTCCCCGATCTAGGTCGGGACGTTATTAATAATAATCGACTTTTCATGCCCGCCTTGACCCGGCGAGGCAGATTCCTGCTCATGTTCGTCATGATCACTGGACGCAACGGTAAAATAAACAACAAGTAAAATTGAAAAAATAAGCGCCTGAATGACTCCCACCAACATTTCAAGAAAAATAAAAGGTATCGGGACAATATATCCAACCAAGGCCGCCATGGAAACAAGCAGAACTTCTCCCGCAAATACATTGCCAAAAAGACGGAAAGAGAGTGATGCGACTTTCGCAAATTCGCCTATAATTTCAATTAACCCGACAAAGAACGTAATTGGAGCGACGATAACGATTGTTGGATCCTTGCGCAATTTTTTTCCTATCTCTCCAATCACTTCTAGATTAACATATTTGTTGAAAGTTTTCCATATACCTATTGAAAAAACGCCGAATACATTCGCGCCCAAAACCGCCATAATCGCAAGCGCGATAGTCGTGTTTATGTCGGCTGTGCCTCCGCGCAGAAACGGAACAAAAAAAAGCCCATGTTCTCCTTTTTCCAGAACCCCGAATCCCCCGAGCGGGAGTAGACCGAACCAATTGTTGACAAGGATAAAAACAAAAACCGAAATAGCAATCGGAAAAATTTTCATGGAAAGTCTGCGGTCGTTGGTGACTTGATCACATAAAGAAAGCGCGCCTTCTACGATGATTTCGAAAAGATTTTGAATCTTGCCGGGAACTTCCCGAAGTTTGGAACGCAAAACATAGGACAAAACAATAATGACAATCACGGCAATCCAACTGGTTAAAAGGGCGTTGGTGATTGGAAAACCCTGATAATACAATATTGGTTCTGCGAATAATGTAATATTTTCTTTCATAAATTAATTCTTGTTTTTCTTTACTTCTTCTTGTGTTTTTTCCACGAATCTTCTGACAGAACGGACAATTCCATATGATGAAACCAGAAAACCTATGCCGGCAAGTATCAGAAGCATCCAGGGCGCCGTACCATAATGCTTATCCAGGGCCTTGCCTGCGATAAGCGCCAATATTATCGGCACCGCGATCCAGGTGGAAATTTCACTGAATATCTCAACAGCCGGTTTCCACCAAATTCCCTTTTTGTTTTTATTTTCTTCCGTTTCCATGTGGGCGTGGCAGGAATCGGACCTACGGCCTCTGTCTTATCAGGACAGCGTTCTACCACTGAACTACACGCCCGACAAAAAAACTATATCAAATATATGTTTTATCTGCAAACAAAAATCGCCCCTTGGGGCGATTTTTGTTTTTTAAGAATCTAAAAAATTAGTATTCTCGGCGTCCGCGATTTCCACCGCCATAACCGCCATTACCTCCGCCGTATCCGCCGCTACCTCCTGTTCGAGGCGGTCTTGCTTCCATTGGGCGAGCCTCATTGACTGTGAGTTTTCGTCCTTCAAATTCCTGGTCATTGAACATTGAGATAGCATTGGCTGCTTCCTCGGCTGTAGACATTTCCACGAATCCAAAACCTTTTGAGCGACCGGACATTTTGTCCATGATAATCACAGCTGATGTAACGTTACCAGCTTGCGCGAAGAGGTCCCTGAGGGCGTCTTCTTGAACACTGTAAGGGAGTCCCCCTACATATAGCTTTGTAGCCATATTTTTTACTTCTCCCGTTTTTGAAAAAACGAGTAAAAACTAATTATAATGATCCGATTAAAATCGGATCGTAGATACTCTTGTCGCTCAATGTCTCTTTAACGAAAACTTAAAAGCTCTTCTGAGAAACTACTCCGATAGCATAGCATAAAAATAAAATAATAGCAATAAAAAACAAAAAGCCTCGTTTCAAACAAAGCACAAGGCAATTTGTCTGACACGAGGCTCACTTCTTGATATTCTGAAGTATTGAGAGAAGAATTTTTTGGTTATCTTCGCTCAAAGTCCAGAGAGTATCATTTCGAACATCCAACCATACATCTACGCTTGTTCCCCGTAAAAATTGTTTTGTTCTTGCAAGTTTTTGAAGATATGGTTGCCAGTTGGAAACATCGGTAGCAACCACCATAAAAACTAGAATTTCTCTGCCCCTGACTTTTATACACCCGGATACTGGACGTATCCCCTTTGAAAGAATACGGCTGATGGATTTGTCTTGTTCTCCTTTTTTAAACCCAGCCGTATTTAAATAGCGAAGCCTTCCCCCGGCTTCAAGAACACACTGTTGAATTTGAGATTGCATTGTGTCTCCTTAAAGATGTGAAGAACGTGAGTTGTTATCTAAACCTTTATGATATAACAAACAAATAGTTTTGTAAAACTGTGGAAAATTACTCTTCCTCATCGCCTGTTTCGCCTGACTGCAAAGCACCTATGATTTCCCCTATTCCTCCTTCCATTATCCTGGGCAAATTATGCCAGGATTTTTTGATGCGGTGATCGGTCACCCGGTCCTGCGAGAAATTATAAGTGCGGATTTTTTCCGAACGGTCGCCCGTGCCTATCTGGTCTTTACGCACGCCGGCATATTTTTTTGCTTCCTCTTCTTCTTTCAATTGCTGGAGTTTGGCCGCCAAAATCATGAGAGCTTTTTCGCGGTTGGCCAGCTGGCTTCGTTCATTGGTCGAACGCACATCTAGACCCGTTGGTTTATGGATGAGCCGTACGGCAGTTTCAACCTTATTTACATTCTGTCCGCCTTTTCCCCCCGAACGGGAATATTCCATTTCCAAATCAGCCGGATTTATTTCAAACAAAACTTTTTTCCTGATCGGTAGAACAGCCACTGATGCAGTGGAAGTATGCACTCTGCCGTTTTTTTCCGTTGCCGGAATTCTTTGGACTCTATGCACGCCCGTTTCATAACGCATCATTTTATAAACGTCTTTGCCTTTTATTTCAAAACTGGCTTCTTTGTATCCTCCCAATTCGCTTTTTGATTCGTAATTCGTTTTCCATTGCCAGCCTTTGGCCATAGAAAATAATTCATACATATGCGCCAGTTCCCAGGCGAAAAGCGAGGCTTCGTCGCCCCCCGCACCGGCACGCACTTCTAAAACTATTTCATTGGGAAATTCTTCCGTTTTCACGTTCTCTTGACTTTTCTTCCATTCTTGCCAATCCATTATTTCTTAGTTTTAATTTTTACAGTTGCAGCTCGGCGTTTATTGAATCGTTCCACGCGTCCGGCGGTATCCATGATTTTTTCATTGCCGGTATAAAAAGGATGGCAATAACTGCATATTTCCATTTTAATTTCGGGTATTGTCGAACCCACTTCAAAAACGGCTCCACAAGCGCAGGTAGCTTTGGTTTTAATATTATATTTCGGGTGTATATCTCTTTTCATTACTGAGTGAGATTAACACAATTTTAACTCGAAAGCAAATCTATATTATCCTGGATCGCGGCCTTTAATTTTTGAACGCTTCGGCTATAAGAACAGGAGGAACCGCCGGTTCCGTAATAACTGCAAGCCGCCCTGTTTTGCGCGCTGGTGCTGGTACCCTTTGCTCCGAGATCACTCAGATACATTCCCGAAGCCATAAAAGCGTCAAGGGGCGACCATGGATTGGCTTCGTGGCTTAAAATAGCTTTCAGTCTATCCGCAAAAAGTTGCCAGGTTGAAGGAATAAATTGCGCCGGTCCCATTGCTCCGCCATATCCTTTGATTCCGGCTACCGGACAGGAAACCGCCGTCTGGTAGGCATTGAATTGCAAGTCATTCGTGATACTCAGGAATACAGGAACATCGCGCGTGGGGTTCATCACGTTCGAAAATATTTTCCCGGTATTTTTTCCGACCCCCGCTCCCGTATCCGGATTAGTTAAATAACACTGTCCGACATTCGCTCCCAAATTGCTTTCCTGAGTAAGAACAGCAAGCAGAAACGCGGGGTCAATGCCAAATTTGCTTTTAGCTTCATTGGCGTATTGAAGCGCAGTGCCGAATTCAATTTTTTGCGAGATACCGGCCAGACTGAACAAAGCACTGCGAATTTTATCCGCTTGGGCTTTTTTTTGCGCCGCAAGCTGTTGATAGACGGCTTCTTTCTGTTTAGAGATAGCAAGTAGCTGTTTTTTATCCGCTTCGGATTTCGACACTTGCTTTTGAGCGCTTTCCAGTTCGGCTTTGGCATCGGTTTCGGCATTTTGTTTTTTCTCCAAATCGGTTTTAGCGATTTCGGTTTGTTTTTTTACTCCGTTAATAATATCAACGGAATCTTTTATGGCCTGTTTGATGGAATTATAGGATTCCAGATCACTGTAAAAACTGGAGATGGTATCATCGGAGAAAATCAGATTGATCAGGTTTCCATTATCAAATTCATTCGTATTTCTCAAAAGTTGGGCCAGTGATTCATGCTCCCTGTCGATTTTTTGGGAAAGCGACGTAATCATGTTGGCCTTATCGGTAATATCCACTTTCAATTTGGCGATAACAAGCGCCCGGGCTTTTATTTTTGCCTTGAGCGCGTTAATCTGGCTGGTCAAATAATCGACGTCGCCTTTCAGCGTTCCCGTCTGTTTTTGCTGTTCCGCCTGTTTATTCAACAGATCCGTAAGTTGCGCTTCTATTTCGTCAAGTTGGCTCTGGCAATAGGCCCTATCCGCCGGACTGGAAGAGGTATTCAAAGTAAGACAATCAAAAGCAGACGCGGTTTTCGGCACTGAAAAAATGAGGAAAAAATATATTATAAACGTGAAAACAAATATGGTGAATTTCTTAACCATAGTCTTTATTTTAACATATTTAAAACTCGTCCGCCTCTGGAGGAAATTATCTCTTTTCTATTTTCTCTTCTTTGACAGGAGCAGTGGCAGCTTCTTCCGCCACTTCCCCTTCTTCTTTCTTGCCCTTCTTTTCAACTTCAATAGCGGACAGATCAACCGGCGCGGCTACTACTTCTTCTTTTTCCTCAACCTGCAGGACTATGGAGGCTACGACATCATGCCCATCGGTAATAACCGCAACTCCGGCCGGCAATTTTATATCGGAAACAAAAATTTGATCCTGTATTGTCTCAAGTTTGGATATATCAACCGGAAGATTGTGAGGAAGGTCTTTCGGCAAAGCTTCAACTTCCATTTCATAGAGCACTTTAACGAGGTTTCCCAGTCCATTCTTTACCGCATTGGATACTCCTATATACTCAAGCGGAACTTTAACCCGTATTTTTTTATTCATATCTACAACCAGGAAGTCCACATGTATCGGTTCTTCCGTTATCGGATGAACCTGCACTTCATGAATAAGGGCATCAATGTTGTTATCACCAACCGAAATCTTAACGGTGGAAGATTCTCCGGCCTCCCGCCAAAGTTTTTTAAATTGGGCAACCGGTATGGAAATGGAGGCAGTCGTTTTGCCCGCTCCGTAAAAAACAGCCGGTATTTCTCCCGCTTTTCTCAAAGCGTCCGGCTTGACGCTTTCATTTCTTTTTTTAGCTTTAATTGCAAACATGAGCATCATTATATATAAAAACAGAGAAAACGCAAATGCGTTTAAACTTTATGATCAATGTTATGCTCCAGAGCTATATGCGAAACCATATATTTTTTGTCGCCGTTTCCGTCCCCCGAAATCACTTTTTTGCCCGGATTGAATATGTTTCCGGGGTCAAAAATATTTTTAATTTCCTTGAAAATTTTGATCATATCTTTTCCATACATTTTTTCCAGGTAAGGGGTACGAATAATGCCGTCATTATGCTCGGCGGTGATTGAGCCGTGATATTTCAGGACAAGGTTATAAACCGATTCTCCCAATTCCATTATGATTTCTGAGGTATCGGGAAGCGAGAAATCCATCAGAGGAATAACGTGGAAATTGCCGTCTCCCGCATGTCCGGCTATGGTGTAGGTTAAATTATATTGTTTTAAAATTTGATTCAGTTCCGGAATGAATTTCGGCAAAAATTCCGGACGGACTATAATGTCGTCTATAAATGGGGCGGTGTGAAGCCCGAAAACATGTTTTCGCAGGAGAGAAAAACTTTCTCTCCTTATGTCCCAATATTTATTGGATTCTTCTTCGGATTCGGTAATATGAACCTTGAGTTTGAAATATTTTATTCTTTCTTGCAACTTGACGCATTTTTTATCGACTTCAACTTCATTATCTCCGGCAAATTCCGCCAGAAGAATCAGTTTGGGAAAACCTCCGGTCAGCATCATTTTCAGTTCCGGCAGAAAACTCTGCATAAATCTGATTATGCCGGCGAATCCTTTATTTTTTAAAAAATCCGGGAAAAATCTGACCGCCAACTTCATGGTTTTATCGTCATAAGCCTCCAGGGTTTCCGGGTTAAATTGCAGAATCTCGTCCACCAGGCGGCCCAAGGGTTCCAAATCATCCATAAAGATAACCGTAAGCTTAGAATATTTCGGATTCGGGATAAGTTTGAAAGTAATCTCGGTGGCGATGCCTAGCGTACCTTGTGAACCGACAAGCAATTTATTTAAATCAAAATATCCTTCGGCTCGCTTCGTTCGTTCAGGATCTTCGACATTCCAAATATAATAGCCAGCCGAATTTTTATGCACCTTCGGTTTTGCCAATTTTATTTCTTCTCTGTTCTTATTTATCAAATTATAAATATTCTTGTAAACCCCGCCCTCGAGGTTTGGCTGAGCTATTTTTTTCATTAATTCATTTTGGGTCAGGGGTTTGACGATATATTCATTGCCGTCGGAAAAAACAACTTTGGCTTCCAGAACATAATCTTCGGTCTTTCCGTACTTAAGCGTTCTCTCTCCGGCGGAATTATTGCCGAACATTCCGCCCATGGCATTTAAACTTTTTGAGGCGGTATAACAGGGTAAGATCAGTCCCTTTTCCAGGGTTATTTTTTCAAAATCGCGGTAAAACATGCCGGGCTGAACGGTTATTCTGTCTTTGGTAAAAGAAATCAGCTTATTCATATTTCTGGTGAAATCCAAAATCAAAGATTCTCCGATGGCTCCGCCGGACATATCCGTGCCCGCGCATCTGGCTGTGATGGAAAGATTTTTCCAATCTTTATTCTTCTTCGGATCGGCGTATTTATCCTTGTTTTCGGAAACCCATTTGACTATTTTTTTCACATCCTCGGTATCTTCCGGAAAAAGCACCAGCTTGGGCCTGACTTCAAAAATACTGGCGTCCCGCGAATATTTTTCGATGGTTTTCTTGCTACCTTCCACTTCCCCCTTGAAAAATTTTTGTATTTCTTCTTTCATTTTTTATTCCCAAAAAATTAAGATTAGAGATAAAGCACCAATAATCATACCTATTATCTGAATATAATTTGTTTCTTCTTTGTAAAAATACAAACCAATAATAATAGCCAGGATGGCGGATACAACTGAAAAAATAATAGCACCACGGGCAAGCCCTGAACCGCTTCTTATACCCCAAAGCCAAAAAGCATTAGCCACTATGTAAGCAAAAATTGCGGCAGCCCAGAACCACCAATAACCCTTCAATGCATATTCCTTGGCAAATATATCAGCTACCGCTTCAAACATTATTAAAAAAATTATTGGTATTATCCAAAACATTTTATTTATATTTGCCTACGGATGCCTGGCTGCTGTTTTTGGCGGCAGCCAATAATAGAGCCTGCGCGGTTTTTACATCTTCGGGATTTTTCGCCCAGCTTCTAAGCGCGGGATTCTGAATAGCGCGGGCATAAGAAAAGGTGAGCGGCCAGGGTAACGGACCTATCTTATGCATGGCATTCAGGTTTTCTACAGCCTCTTCCTCGCTTTGCCCACCGGATAGAAAAGCTATTCCGCCGATGTCTGACGGCACGTTCTCTTTTAAACACTTTATGGTCATTTCGGCGATTCGCTGCGTCTGAGCCCGTACTTGAGCCTCTTTTCCGGAAATCACCATATTTGTTTTTAAAATCAGTCCGGGAATGAAAGCATTCAAACTTTTTAATTTGGAAAAAATAATATTCAAATTCTGCGCGGTTGCTTCATAACATTTTTCTATACTGTGGTTACCATCCATCAAAACTTCCGGCTCAATCATCGGAACAATACTCATCTCCTGGCACATAAGAACATATTTCGTGAGCAAAATTGCATTTTCTTCAACACAACCCGGGCTTGGAGTATTTTCTCCTATGCTGTAAACCGCGCGCCACTTGGCGAAAATGGCACCCATATCTTTATATTCCCGCAATCTGTCGGATAGTCCCCAAAGACCAACTGTAGTTTTTTCCCCGTCATAAGGAGGAAAATCAGCCAATCCTTCATCAACTTTTATGCCGACATCAATTCCTTTTTTTTGTAATATGGAAATAAACTTTTCTCCGTTTTTTGCGGACTGCCTAATGGTTTCGTCAAAAAGAATATAACCGGAAATATATTCCTCAATTCCCGGCGCGGTTACCAGAAGTTCCCGGTACTCTCTGCGCTTTTCTTCAGTCTCCGGTACGCCTAATTTTTCAAAACGCTTATTGCAGGTCTTTACGCTTTCATCAATAGCCAGAATGCCTTTCGGAGAAGACACCAGACGGGCAACTGTTTTCATCAAAATATCCTTATTGCTCATTTATCTATTCTAACATTTTTACCAGCAACTCTTTAACTATTTGTGGATTGGCTGAACCTTTTGTTTCTTTCATTATCTGCCCTACCAGAGACATAAGGGCCTGTTCCTTGCCTCCCTTGTAATCCGACACGACTTTCTGATTGGCATCAATGATTTTTTGCGCGATTTCTTTCAGTGTACCTTCATCGTTTTTTTGTAATAAATTTTTTTCCATCGCAATTTTGAGCGGGGATTCATCTTTCAAAACAATCATGGCCAAAATATCTTTCGCCACTCGGGAAGAAATTTTATTATCTCCCACCAAATTCATAAGCTCGGTAAAATTTTGTGCAGACGGAAGCCTTGCTTCCGTTTTTGATTTCTTTAAACCCAAATAATCAGAAGTAACATAATTAGATGCAATTTTTAATTTATCAATATTTTTTTCCAAATTAAAAGCTACAACTTCAAACCATAAAGCTAATTCGGGATTATTCACATACACTTCTATATCTTCATCTTTAATTCCAAAATCTTTTTTATAACGGACGCGTTTCTCCACCGGCAACTCCGGCAACATTTCTTTCATTATTTGCAAATCAAAAGCTTTGTGCAGTTTCATTTTCGGAAGATCCGGCTCCGGAAAATATCGGTAATCCTGGCTGGATTCTTTTTTCCTCTGCGAAAATGTTTTTTGCTTGCTTTCGTCCCAGCCGCGGGTTTCCTGCACTATTTCATTCCCTTTTCCGTTTCCCAAAAGTTCTGTCATTCTTTCCAACTCGAATTTAATGGCTCTTTCAACGCTTTTGAAAGAGTTCAAATTTTTTACTTCTACCTTGGTGCCCAGTTTGTTTTTATCCCTCGGCCATAGCCCGGCCACGGGCGAGGCTTCCGAAACGGAAATATTCGCCTCCACCCGCATCTCGCCTTTTTCCATATTGGCTTCCGAAACTCCCAAATACCAAAGTACAAGCTGAAGTTCTTTGGCAAAATTAGAGGTAATTTTTGCTGCAGTTTCCGCATTTTCAAACCTATGCGGTTCAGTCACTAGTTCCATCAACGGCACACCGGCGCGGTTAAAATCAACCAGAGAGTAGTCGCCTCTGTCATGTTTATTGTTGGCTGTATCTTCTTCCAGGTGCACGCGGGTAATATCAAAATCCGCCAGATGACCGCCGGAAACTATCGGATATTTATATTGTGAAATCTGAAAGCCTTTCGGAATATCCGGATAAAAATAATTCTTACGGTCGAATTCGGTGAAATCGGCTATTTTGCCATCAATAGCCAAACCGACTTTTATGACACTTTCCACCGCTTTTTTATTAATGACCGGCAAAGTTCCCGGATGCGCCATGCAGACGGGACAAATATTGACATTGGGATTTTCTTCGTCCGGGTCGTTTTTACAGCCGCAAAACATTTTGGTCTGCGTTTTAAGTTCCGCGTGAATTTCCAGTCCAATTGTCGGATAATATTTATTCATAATTACTTCTTTAAAATCTTGATTAATTCTTTTACCAAATCTTTTATCATTTTATCATCAAACAGAGAAAGAATGAAAATTTTTTTCTTTAATTTACTAAATTCTTTTATTTTCTTCGCGATAATTTTCGGATCTTCTATAACATCGCTTTTGGTCAGAATAATAATTTCATCTTTTTGGGACAATCCTTCTTCGCCCAGATTTGAATTCTTGTCGTATTTTTCCAGCTCTTTGCGGATTTCTTTGTAAGCTTTTATCATGCCCGCCGAACCTTTGGAAAGGTTCTCAAAAGAAACCAAGTGCGCGATCATTCTGGTGCGTTTAATATGACGTAAAAATTTCACCCCCAGTCCTTTACCGGTATTGGCCCCTTCTATTAGCCCCGGTATATCGGCGATAGTGTAGCCGTAAAAATCGCCCAGGTTGGGGTTGAGAGTGGTAAACTCATAATCTCCCACTTTCGCGTCCGCGTTGGTCAGGGCGTTCAATAGCGACGATTTGCCGGCATTAGGCAGTCCCACCAGCCCCAGGTCCGCAAAAAGCTCAAGTTCAATGAGAAAATTCCCTTTTTCTCCTTCCTCTCCCGGACGCCACTCTCTGGGAGTAGTATTGGTGGAACTTTTGAAATGTTCGTTGCCAAAACCGCCGTATCCGCCCTTCAAAAGCAGAACTTTTTCCCCTTCTTTCAGCAGTTGCCATTTTTCTTCCGTTTCCAAATTGGTGATAACGCTTCCTATCGGCAGTTGCAAGACAAAATCATTCCCCTTCTTGCCATGCAAACTTTTATTTCCGCCGTCTTCGCCCCTTTCCGCGCTGAAACTTTTTTTCGCTTTGTATTTTGAAAGTACATGCACATCCCGAATGGCCTGGGCGTAAAAATCTCCCCCGCGTCCACCGTCCCCTCCGGCCGGCCCGCCTTTGGGCACGAATTTTTCCTGACGCCATCTGACTACGCCGTTCCCGCCTCTGCCCGCTTCCGCGTATATTTTTATTTCATCAATAAATGGCATGGTAAAATCATGAAAATAAAAATTTTAAGAGTCGTGGGTCCCCTGCCCTTATGACTCCGAGGGCGAAGGCTCAAAAATTTTTGATTTTCATAATTTTACACCAAAAGCGCCAATTCCGCTAATTTAATTACTCCCTCTTTTGTCTTCGCCACAGCCATAAAAAGTCCTTTATGGCAAAAGACCGTATCCGGCACGCCTGTAATTTTTTGTAATTCTTCATCCCGCAGTCCCGCCCAAGGTTTTGGAAAATCTTTCCTGTTTTTGAAAGTTTTCGGGTCTTCTCTCAACGCTTTCACTCCCCAAGAACCATCGCTTTTCCTGGGATAAACAACAAAAAGGGGTTCCGGAAAATTATTCAGTGTATATTCGTACGGATAATTTTGGTCCAAAACAATTATTCTTTTATCTTTCGCATTCCGGTAAATCGATATTATCTTTTCCTCCGCCAAAACGGAGTCCCTGGCTTGAACAATTTCCCTGGATAAAATTTTCTTCGCGATTTCCACGGACTTCAAAAACATTTCGTCGTTGGTTATATCTTTTTCCGTCCAGGTCGGAATCATGGCCCTAAAAAAATGCTGGATAAAATAGGGGGAAATATCGTATTTATTCTGAACCAAGTCAAAACCATTATCAAAAGCGTCCACCGGAGCCACAAGGTGTTTTTCCACTATCTCCGCAATTTTTTCCGAGCCCGATAAATCCGGACCGTATTTTTTCCAAACCAATCCGAAGGACGAGTACAAAATTCCATCCTTTCTTTTATCCTTGAAACTTACCTGATGGTGGTCAAATCTGTTTGTTTTTTCATCATAAATCCCCCCAACATCAAAAACATAATCGCCCTTGTCTACAATTTCAACATTGCGGGTGCGGATTATTTCAAAATTCTCGTTTCTCTTTTCCAGCACCAAGCACAGAGTAGCCGCGGCAAAAATATCGTCGGCGTGAAAGGAACCATCGTGCGTGACCAATTTTTTATTGTTTGTTTCCATTTCCGTTGTCTATATTGCCATTTTTAAAATATTCAAAAATCCTGTAAAAATTGGCCGCCAATTTGTCAAAAAGCAGGAATACCACCAAAAAGATAAATATGAGCAGAGAAAACTTATTTATCTCTTTGCTTAGAGCCAAAGCGGTTTGGCTGAAGAAAAATCCCAGACAAAAAAGGGATGGCGCCCAGATTATGGTGGATATCAATTCGGCTTTCAGGAAGGTTTTGTAATTAATTTTATTGTACCCGGAAAAAACGATAACCCAAAAATTCACGGACATTATGAATTTTGAGATAAAAATAGACCAAAACGGTTTTTGTTTAAATCTGGGCAAAAAATAAAGCACCCTTCTCTCCAGATATTTGAGAAGACTGTGCTGATTGTACTTCCTATAAATAAATTCGCCCAAATAATAAACACTGAACGTTTTCGTTATTCCGCCGGCCAAAATAAAAAAAAGAGCCGTCCAAAAATCGAGAACTCCCAGATAAGACAGAACACCTGCGGTGATAACAACCACTTCCCCTTCAAAAATAAGTCCGACAAAAATAACCAAGTAAGCCAATACTTGATTATCCTGCACCAAATGATTTAAAACTTGTACTGTATGCATACTTTAAAATTTTAAAAAAGACTGTCTACGACTTCTTTTACGACTGCCCCATCTGCCTTGCCTTTTAAATCTTTCATCAATGTTTGCATTAACATTCCCTTTTTCGTTCCATCGGTGATGCCTAATTCTTCTTTTTTGCTTCTGGCAATTTTTTCGATTTCGTTTCTCTCCATCAATTTCGGCAGATAGGTTTCCAAAATAGCCAGTTGGGCTTCTTCTTCCTTGACTAAATCTTGCCGGTTGCCTTTTTTGTATTGTTCTATTGAGTCTTTTCTTTGCCTGGCCAGACGGGTTATCACGGCAATCGCTTCGGTATCTGCGAGCACTTCATTCGGTTTCCTGCTTTTCGCAACCAACTCATTGGTAAAACCGGCCAGCATAGAACGCGAGGTCTCCAGTAAAACGAGATTTCTCGCCAACATCGCTTCTTTTATTTTATTTTTTATTTGTTCGTGCAATAACATTGCTCTATTATACCAAAAATATGATAAAATAACACTATGAGCAACATAATATTCTTCGACACGGAAACTACCGGCAATACGGAAAAAGATTATCTGTGCCAAATCGCCTACAAGACCGACAAAGAAAGTTTCGTGGGACTCTATAAACCTCCGCTCAAGGTTCCTCCGGAAGCTTCGGCCGTGCACCATATTACCAACAAAATGCTGGAAGACAAGCCGGTTTTTAGCCAAAGTGCCGATTTTAAAAAAATAAAAGATTTGTTGGAGGACAAAAATACCGTCGTCATCGCTCACAATGCTCCTTTCGACCTGATGATAGTAAAAAAAGAAGGAATTATTCCCGCCAATTTTATCTGCACATTGAGGCTGGCCAGGCATCTGGATCCCGAAGGAAAAATAGAAAGGTATAATCTGCAATATTTGCGGTATCTGTTGGAAATTGAAATAGACGCCACCGCTCATGATGCTTTGGGTGACGTATTGGTGCTGGAAAAATTATACGAGAGATTGAAAAACAAAATTATTGAGCAAGAGAAAATAGGCGAAGATGCGGCAATAAAAAAAATGATAGAAATCTCTTCCCATCCTTCTCTTTTTAAATATATCAATTTCGGAAAACATAACGGAAAAGAGTTGAAAGAAATCGCCCGCATGGACCCCGGATACCTGGAATGGCTCTTGGCCCAGAAAGTCGAAAGCGACCAGATAGACGAGGATTGGATTTATACCTTAAAACATTATTTGGGGAAATAAACGCATGGAAACTACTTTAATAATCATAATTGCGGTTTTGGCAGGAGGCATCGTTGCTTATTTTATATTTGGCAAGAAAGAAAAGAAATCTGAAAATGATACCGGATTAAATCTCATTTTGGCGCAATTAAATGAATTATCCCGCACGGTAGACAGCAAGCTGGGAGAATCGCACAAGCAGGTGCAGGAAAGCTTAAAATTTCACTCCTCCCAATCAAATGAAATAATTCGCGATGTAACGGAAAGACTGACCAGGCTGGATGAGACGAATAAACAGGTTATTTCTTTCGCCGACCAACTGCAAAGCTTGGAAAATGTGTTAAAAAACCCCAAACAGCGCGGAATACTCGGCGAATATTATTTGGAAACGGTTTTAAAAAATGTTTTGCCTCCCGGAAGCTATCAGATGCAGTACCCGTTTCCCGACGGCACTATCGTGGATGCCGTGGTATTCGTCAAAGATAAAATCATACCGGTAGATTCAAAATTTTCGCTGGAAAATTACAATAAAATGGCGGAAGAAAATAATGAAACCGAAAAGAAAAAACTGGAAACAATTTTCGTGAATGATTTGAAAAATAGGATCGTGGAAACCGCAAAATATATACAACCGTCAAAAGGCACCACGGATTTCGCTTTTATGTTTATCCCCCACGAGGCAATTTATTACGACCTGCTGACCAATAAAGTCGGGGCATCGGAAGAAAATGAAAATCTGATTCAGCGCGCCGCCGGAAAATATAAAGTCATCATCACTTCGCCTACTTCCTTTCTGGCTTATTTGCAAACCGTCCTGCAGGGATTAAAAGCTCTTAAAATAGAAGAATCCGCCAAAGAAATAATAAAAAAGGTGGAAGACTTGGGGAAGCATTTAAAATCTTTCGATGAATATCATTTGAAACTCGGCAATGCGTTAAAAACTGTCGTAAACCATTATGATGCTTCGGGCAAAGAATTGAAGAAGATAGATAAAGACGTGCTCCGCATCGCCGGCACTTCGCCTGAACTCTCCACCCTCTCCCTGGAAAAACCGAAGCTAGAAGATTAGCTTGAGCTGTTAGGCAAGACCTAACAACTCGAGAATAATCCTCGTTTACAGTATGCAACACAAGTGCGGAATATCTAGCTAGGTTCCGCACTTTTTCATTTTTTACCCAAAAATGCTATATTTTTCCTATGGCCTTATCGTCTAATAGTTAGGACACAAGCTTCTCAAGCTTGGAATTCGGGTGCAATTCCCGGTAAGGTCACAAAAAAGTTTTTTGTGCTATGATATTCTAGGATTTTGAAAAGGAGGAAAATTATGACTACGGATGGGTTGTTAAACTTTTCCCGTTCCTTTCCTGGGATTTTGGAAGGAGTTGTTTGTTTGTTTCAACCCGATACGTCATTCGGGAAAATCAAAGCAATTGACCCAACAGAAGTATTTCAATATTTCTGTGAAGGAAAGAATGAGAACGGTCTTTGTAAAGGTAAAGATTTTATTTATGTAGGCCATTGGAATGGCTTACATAAGTTTCGTTGTGTAAAATGTAACGGAACTGTGGATTTCTACAATAAAGATAAGGAAAATCTTTACTGGAGCTCGAAACCCAATGAGGTTACCCCCGAATAATGAAAATTATTTAGGGGTTTTTGGTTTTTATAGCGCTATTTTTTGCCTATTTTTTAATACTTGACAAATTTAGTAGATATGATATACTTATGCTATAAGGTTCTCCAAATGTCTAATTTCAGGAAGGATCAACAATGGAATATTTTTGGATGTCACAGGAATTGCAAGATCTTTTTGCAGAAATCGCCGGAATCACCGCCCTTACGATAGCAATCGGCGGAACTTTGTACCTCCTGGCCAAGAATCGTTGGTCAGTGAAGGAAGTATGGAAACTTCTCTAGTAGTGCAAGTATGAGAGAGGTTTCTGGTAAAGCGTAGATCAAGGGAGTTGGTCTACGCTTTTTTTATTTTTTCTTTTTCCACTCTTTATCCTGACGAACTAGAAGCTCCGATTTATTTTCTTTGTCTTGGAGTATGGCTTCCACCGCATGTTCCATCCTCATGCCCTGCGAACCTTTAATAAGCACAAAATCATCTTTCTGCACAAAAGCTTTCAAAAACTCCCCTGCTTTATGAGAATCAAAAAACTCAAAGATATTTTTTTTGTTCATTCCCGCTTCTATAGCGCCTTCTTTGGTTTTTTCCGCCCTAGGACCGACTATGATAAGCGCGTCAATATTTTCCTTGGCGATTTTGCCTACGCTCTTGTGAGCTTCTTCCGTGTGGCGTCCAAGTTCCAACATATCGCCCAAGACGGCGATTTTTCTCCCGGAACATTTTACCTCTCCTAAAGTTTTAAGCGCGGATTCGCAGGCGTAAGGGGAAGAATTGTAAGTATCGTCTATTATAAAAGAACCATTTATTCCTCTCAGAAGGCGCATGCGCCCGGGTGGAGCACTGTAATTTTTCAGTTTATTGACGGCATCAAGCATATTGAGTTTCAGCCCGGAAGAAAGAGCCAGCGCTCCAAGCGAAGCGTAAACGTGATTTCTGCCGAAAACTCCCTGGATGACAACCGGCAAACTGCTTCCCGCTTCGTCTATTCTGAAAATCAAACCTTCCGGTATTCCTGCCTGCGCAGACAGGCCTCCGTCGGTATAAAAAATGCTATCGCCTGAACCCTTTATGTCGGAATCTTCTTTAAAACCGAAAGTTATAACGCGATTCTTTGTCATTCCCTTCATCTCGGACACTACTTCATCGTCGTTATTTAATATTAAAAGTCCATCTTTTTTAAGAGTTTTTATAAGTCCGCTTTTTTCCTCCACAAGATGTTTATGGGAGTCAAAAAATTCTATATGGGACGGAGTTTCTCCTATTGCGGTAATGATGACTACGTCGGTTTTCAACCATGAAGCGGTGCGAAGCATATCACCCGGTTTGCTTATACCCACCTCAAGTATCAGCCAATTTGGATATTTATGAGGCCAGACAAAGAGCCAGAGCCCTTTTAAAATATTCAGAAGCCAAACAAATGGATTATTCCATCCGTTGGGGACACCCAAAATAGTCAGAGGCAATCCTATTTCGCTATTGTAACTTTTTTCGCTTTTACGGACATAAGAAATACCGGAAATAACGGCATAAACGGCATCTTTGGTGGAAGTCTTTCCGAGTGAACCGGTGATAGTGACAATTTTCGGTTTATATTTCCAGACCACCAAGCGGGATTCCGCTCTCAAGACACAAGCCAATGTTTTTTTAACTACTATTTTCATTTTTATATTTTATCTGTCCGGTGGAACTTCGTAATAACTAATCAGAAATTTTGTAATGCGTAAAAAAGGAT
>CAYIHB010000004.1:18670-21633 GCA_964363165.1 uncultured Candidatus Saccharibacteria bacterium | reverse complement strand
CAATCCTTACTACACCAAAAACTAGAAGGGGATAAATAAAATATAGATAGAGGAGGTTAAACCCCTCAGGGGGTTTTGAATATTAAATAAGCCAAAATGTGCAAAAAAGTGTTAATAATTCAATGAAATATAAGGATTTTTTGGGGTTTGGGCTCTTGACATTGACAGGTTGACTTTTATCTGCTATACTATTGACAAATAATAAAGATTGTTTCCTTGTCAATTTCATAGAGGAAGGAGAAATAACAAAATGAAAAAGTTACTTTTCATATTGTCATTGCTCCTAGTGATAGGGGCAGAGTCTGCCTTTACGCAGACGATTCAGAACGTCCGAGTTCCAGAAGGCCAGCAGTTGTTTTTGCGAAACCCGGATTTCAAAACCCGTGTTTCGGCCGTGCAAGATGGTGGAATTCAAACGGCAAACAACTGGGATTTTTTGGGTATAGGTTCCAGTGTCCCTGATACGATCAAAACCAGATCTTTTATTGATTCCGAAGGGCAGACCTTCGGTACATATGGGAACACAGATCATGTTACAGGGGCCTGGATGCTTCAATCAACTTGGACCAAGACATTTTTGCCCAATCTGGTGACGCCTGACACAGTATCCATCGATGCTAAATTCATCGGGGGGGAGATAGCAAAAGTACGACGCATCTCAATGAGAATCGCCGTGCAGTATGGCGATTACAACTACGCCATGCTCATTGATAAGACAATTCCGATGGATTCACAATGGGTAAAGTTGTCCTGGGATATGTCGTTTGCCAGAAGTTTCGGGATCAATTTTATCTCTAGATTCTATCTTTTGTTTCAATTCTATTCCAATGATTCAAGTCTGGTCGGGGGGGATATCGTAGTGAGAAATCTGGAAGGAAGCACCGGAGGAAAAATCAATGGTATTGACTTCTCTATTATCACCGCAGTTCCCGAACCAGGACGAGTTCCTGAAGAATTCATTCTGGAACAGAACTATCCCAATCCCTTCAATCCCTCCACCACGATCAGATTCTCGGTTCCTAAACGGGAACAGGTCAATCTGAGTGTCTACAATTCTCTCGGACAAGAAGTGAGGACTCTTGTCTCCGGAGAAAAAGCGCAGGGGAGTTACGAAGTGTCATTTGACGCTTCCAATCTCCCGAGCGGGATTTACTTCTATAAGCTCCAAACCGGAGCCAAAGTGGAAGTTAAGAAAATGGTTCTTTTGAAGTAATGTAGTAAAAAGCGGGAATTAGCCGCGCCGGACTCTTGTCTATGACAAGATCCGGTTTTTTATTTTTATACAAGGGTTTTTGGCCTTTTATCCACACCCTTTACATCTTTTTTCCTTTATAGTGTATAATTAGATATTATTGGTGTGTTTAAATATCCCGCTCTTTGCGGGGCAAAAAATAAAAATATGTATAAAAAACTTTTAATATTATCTATCTTTACGGTTGTAGTATTCCTTGCTTTCAACATAAGCAATGTAAATGCTATAGGGGGGCCTCTCTCCTCTTCTTTGACAGTAACTCCTTCAACTAAATATGTGGAAGAAAGTTCAACATTATCTTGGGGCTCTACGGGAGCAGTAGGGTGTTCAGGAAGTGGTTTTTCAACGGGTGGTAAGACATTGGGAAGTATTAAAGTTAGTCCCAGTTTCACGACGACCTATTCTATAGATTGTTATGATGTATTTGACCAAAGTTCCGTGGCCTCTGCAACACTTACCGTGATACCAACGCACCTTTCGGTTTCTCTCAAGGCAAATCCCACCAGCATAAATTCCGGGGGAAATTCAACATTATCTTGGAGTACTGTAAGCGCATCGGAATGCGTAGGAACTGGTTTTTTCTCCGGAGGGGCAATATCGGGAAGTGTTGTTGTTTCACCGACGGCAACGACAACTTACTCCATAAATTGTAATGACATAGCTTATAACTGGCGTTCAGATTCTGCGACGGTTCAAGTTCTTCCCACTGAGTACATTTTAAGTATTGCGAAGCCCGCGACGGGGACCGTGGACGACGCTGTTTCCGGCAACAGCTGTTCTTCGTCTTATTGTGATTGGTATATAAATAAAGGTACAAGCGATAATCCCACTAAAGTTATTTTGAATTCAAGTGTCAGCGGGACGACTTTTAGCGGAGCATGCAACGGTCCTGCATCTTGTACTTTCTTTATGTATCCGACAAGCAGTTATTATGAGGTAAGCGCGACTTGGCCAATAACATCCACTCTTTCCATTTCGGCAAGCCCTACTTCCCTCACTCTGTCTCCTGGTTCAACAGGAAATTCAACAATAACGACAACTAGTAGTAATGTTTCTAATATTGACTATTTAGCTGAGTCATCAACACTTAATGGAGTTAGTTGGTCTGTTACTTCCGGGACCCTTACTGTTTCAGCAAATTCTACTGCTAGTCCCGGAACTGGAACCATAACTGTAATGGCGACCGGAACCAAAACAGGCGGTGGTTCAATAACTGCTTCAACGAGTGTCGGTGTAACAATAACTACTCCACCTCCCATGTCCGGCTCGCTTTCTTTGCTTCCTTCTTCTTGCACCATACCTGCCGGAAGCAACAATTGTTCCGTAAATATAACTTGGACTACGACAAATCCCCAAGCAACTTCTGCTGTCACTTCTTCCTATCCTAGTGCTAATACAACTGTTGCCAGTGGTAATTCTGGCAGTCAATCGGTCTCTATACCATATAGTTCTAGGTTATTTTATCTCTACAACAATAGTGTACTTCTTGATCAAGAAACCGGAACAGCTACTTGCGACTCCGGTACTTCCTGGGACGGCAGCAAATGCGCGGCTACTGCCAACCCTATTAATGGTGTCTGTTCATCAACTCACTATGGCTGTACTTCGGGTACAAGCGCTAATAATGTAAATGGCTCTACATCTTGGACATGGAATTGCAACGGTTCCAACGGCGGAACGAACGCGTCATGTTCGGAAAACAAGCCCCCGG
>CAYIHB010000004.1:0-18570 GCA_964363165.1 uncultured Candidatus Saccharibacteria bacterium | reverse complement strand
GCAACATAAGCGGTGCCACCTCTTGGACCTGGAACTGCAACGGTTCCAACGGCGGGACGAATGCGTCATGTTCGGAAGACAAACCCACGATGTCCGGCTCAATGTCATCAACCTTCGGTGGAGTTTCTTCATCCTCGTGTACTATTCCTTCTGGCAGCAGCAGTTGTAATGTAACTCTCACTTGGAGCACGACAAATCCACAGGGAACTTCTTCCATCACTTCTTCCTATCCTGCCCCTAACACAGTCGTTGCTACCGGAAACTCGGGTAGTCAGTCGGCTTCCATTCCTTACAGCTTCAGAGATTTCTATCTTTATAACAACGCTGTTCTTCTTGGACAGACTATCATAACATCAAGTTGTGAATCCGGCACGGCCTGGGACGGAAGCAAATGCGCAGTCATAGTATTTTCTCCGACCGCAACCATCACCGCTACTCCTAACACGATAGCTTCCGGAGATTCATCCACGCTGGCTTGGTCATCCAGCAATGCTGTTTCTTGCGCCGGTACGAATTTTGACACAGGCGGCGCAACATCCGGTAGTCTGATAGTCAGTCCGACAGTTACTACCACCTACTCTATAGTTTGCACCGGACCTGGCGGACAAGCGCCGGATCAAGCAACGGTAACCGTTACGGTGACGGGGAAGAAACCGATATTTAAGGAGAATTAACAGGTTAATTAAGATATACCAAAAAATCCGCCTAAAGAGCGGATTTTTTGGTATACTATAAATATGCAAATTGATGAAACTCAACTGAAGAAAGTTATTTTAGACTCGGGCCTTGTTTCGCGTCCCGAACTTGATGCATTGGTCGAAAAGGCTAAAGCAAAAAACCAAAAACTGAGCAATATTTTATTATCGGACGGAAAAATATCCGAAACCAATTTGCGTCAAATGGAAGCTTTTGTCCTGGGTATACCTTTTATCAATCTGGTTGATAAAAAAATAGATTTTTCAATACTTTCTCTCATTCCGGAGCCGATTGCCAGGAATCACAACATAATAGCCTATAAGAAAAGCGATGCTGGATTGGAGATAGCGATGCTGGATGTGGATGATTTGCCGATGATTGATTTTATAAAAAAACGTTCCAGGGAAAAAATTCTGCCCAGACTTACCGACACAGATTCAATAAGGTCCGCATTGGTACAGTACAGAAAAAGTTTGCAGGCCGATTTCGACAATCTGATTCAGAAAGAATCTGTTTCCCTGAAAGATATTTCCAAGAATGAGCCGGAGAAAACGGAAGAAGAACTGAAAGCCCTGGCTGAAGACTTGCCGGTAATTAAAATAGTTGACTCCCTGATCTTCCATGCTATTTTGCAAAATGCTTCGGATATTCATATTGAACCGGGAGAGAATGAATTAACTGTCCGATACAGAATAGATGGAATACTTCATGACGCGATGATACTGGAAAAAAATGCCGCTCCCGGAATAATTACCCGCATAAAAGTATTATCCAATTTGAAACTGGATGAAAAAAGATTGCCTCAGGACGGAAGGTTTAAAATAGAGCAAAACGGGGAAAAAGTTTCCTTTCGTGTTTCCACTCTCCCCACATTTTACGGAGAAAAAGCGGTCGTAAGAATTCTGAAAGAAAATTCCCATGGTTTTTCCCTGGAAACTCTGGGTTTTCACGGAGAAGGCCTGGAAAGAATCCACGATTCTTTAAAACAAAGAGTGGGCATGGTGCTTGCGACTGGGCCGACGGGAAGCGGAAAAACCACCACGCTTTACACTATGCTCGATTTGTTAAACAAACCGGAAGTGAATATCTCCACAGTGGAAGATCCAATTGAGTATCAAATGCCCAGGATAAACCAAACTCAGGTTAAACCGGAAATCGGCCTTACTTTTGCGAATGGCTTACGCTCTCTTCTTCGCCAGGATCCCGACATAATAATGGTTGGAGAGATACGCGACGGCGAAACTGCCGGCCTGGCGGTAAACGCTTCGCTTACCGGGCACCTTGTTCTTTCTACCATTCATACCAATTCCGCATCGGGAGCGATACCGAGACTGATAGATATGGGGGTTTTGCCATTTTTGATAATTTCCACAGTCAAAACCATTATTGCCCAAAGATTAGTCAGAAGACTCGTGTCCAGCAAGGAAAAATATTTCCTGTCGAAAGACGAGATAAAAAATTTGGGAAAACTTATTGATTTGGACCGCATGCTTTTGATGTTGAAAAACGAAAAACTCATAGGGCCGAAAGATACTTGGGAAACAGTTCCTTTCTATAAACCGGTAAAAAACAATGAATCTCCCGACGGGTATTCAAACCGTATCGGCATACACGAAGTATTGAAGATTACATCCTCCATAAAAGAAATGATTATTCGCGGAAGTTCCCAGGATGAAATAGAAGCGCAAGCCAAAAAAGAAGGAATGATGACGATTTTGGAAGACGGAATTTTCCAATCAGTCTTGGGGCAGACCAGTCTGGAAGAAGTCTTCCGTGTTGTTTCCGAATAATATGCTTTTTACATATAAGGCAAAATTAAAAAACGGAGAGATAATTGAAAGTTTGGCGGAAGCAAAAGACCGTTTTTCACTCGCGCGAGAATTGAAATCTCAAGGAAACATCCCTACATCCATAAAAGAGAAAAAAAGAAATTTTTCCGATTTTTTTTCCGTATTTCAACAAGTTTTTTCAAGAATAAAAACGGAAGAAAAAATTATTTTTACAAAAAATCTGAGCGGAATGCTTCGAGCGGGACTTTCACTTTCCAGAGCATTATCTGTCTTAAAAAAACAAACAAAAAGTACTGTCTTTTACAAAATTTTAACATCATTAAACAATGAAATAGACGCGGGCGGGACGCTTTCTTCCGGATTTGAAAAGTTTCCAAAAGTTTTTTCAAAACTTTTTATATCAATGGCACGCGCCGGCGAAGAATCCGGCGATCTGGCGGGCGCCCTGACTGAAATAGGAATGAATTTGGAAAAGGCGCACTCTCTCACCAAAAAAGTGAGAGGAGCGATGATTTACCCCGGAGTTATCCTTTCCGCCATGATTTTAATAGGTGTTTTGATGTTTGCTTTTGTCGTACCGACACTTGCCGGCACATTTAAAGAACTTGGAGTTGATCTGCCGGTCAGCACAAGATTTATAATCGCTTTAGGAAACTTTTTTTCTCAATATTTGATCTTGTCTTTTGCTTTGATAATCGGATCTGTTTCGGGAGTGCTTCTGCTTCTGCGCGCCTCTTTTATGGATAAGTATGTTGATTATGTTATTGTCAAAATTCCTATTATTGGCAATATGGTGAAGGAGATAAATACTGCACGTACCACGCGTACAATGGCCTCCTTGCTTTTAGCGGGAGTTTCCATAACCCGGGCCATAGAGATTACGGAAGATGTTCTACAAAATATTTATTACAAAAAAGTTTTAAATAAAGCAAAAAAGGAAATAGAAAAAGGGGCTCTATTTTCCAAAGTTTTTGAAAAAAGTCCGGATCTTTATCCGGTAATGATGGTGGAAATGATAGAAGTCGGAGAAGAAACGGGGAAATTATCGGATATGTTGCTTCAAGTCGCTTCTTTTTACGAGGGAGAAATAGAAAATAAGACAAAAAATTTATCCACCATCATCGAACCATTGCTCATGGTCTTTATAGGCGGGGCTGTAGGATTTTTTGCCATATCAATGATCTCACCTTTGTATTCGGTAATGGATAATATAAAATAAAATAGACAATGAGTGAATCACACCAAAAAGGAATAACGGCTCTGGAAATATTATTAGGAGTGGCAATATTAGGCATTTTAGCTGTTATTGTTCTTCCTCAATTTTCAAAAATAAAAGAAAACCAAGTATTAAAAAACACAGTAGGGGATATAATATCAACGCTTCATGACGCCCAATCAAAAACCCTGGCCTCGGTGAATTCTTCTTCCTATGGAGTGCATTTCCAATCTGATAGGATCATATCTTTCAAAGGCGTAGTTTTTTCAGCCAATGATCCGAACAATAAAACAGTAAACATCGCAGGGCCGGCAAATATCTCCAATGTTACCCTAGCCGGAATAAGCGGAACATCAGGCGATATTTATTTTGAACGTCTTTCCGGCGCTCCGGATAAAACAGGCACTATAACCATCTCAACACCCTCTGCTTCAAAAATAATTACGATTTCCGCTACCGGAACGGTCAGTGTCAATTAAATTAAAATGAAAAAAAACAGAAAAAATTTCATGTCCGGATTTTTAATGGTTGAGGTAATCATTGTGGTGTCAATAATTCTTGTTTCTGTCTTAATAGTCATGTCTGTTGCTCAAAAATCGATTACTGTGTCCCGCCAGGCGCTCCATACATCTCAAGCAACTTTTTTGTTGGAAGAGGGAGCCGAAGCGGTCCGAATAGTCCGAGATAATGCCTGGAGCAACATTTCCAATCTGACTGTAAATACAAATTATTATCCAACTTTTTCCGGAAATACTTGGATTTTATCTTCTACCGCCAATACCTTAGGAATTTTTACACGAACAGTAAACGTGGCAAACGTTAACCGTGATGCGTCCACTAAGGATATTTCAATTTCCGGAGCAAATGACGCTGGGACGAGATTAATTACCGTAACCGCATCCTGGTCTGAAAGCGGAAATGCCGTAAGCAAAACATTATCTTTTTATATAATGGATATTTTTTCATGATTAAAAATTTCAAAAAAACTAATTCCGGCTACACACTGCTAGAAATTATTTTTTATACTATTTTCTTTGCCGCAATTTCTATTGCCGTAATCAACACCATGATTACAATGACCAGGGCCTTCAAGGAAACAACCGTGCAAGCAGAATTGCTTCAGGGCGGGAACATCATGGAAAGAATGTCCCGGGAAATTAAACAGGCAAACAACATAAATTTGATAACTATGAATGATCTCAAGTTAAACACTACAGACACAGAAGGTGCGAATAAGATTGTGGAATTTTCTTTTTCCGATCCAAACATCAGACTTTTGGAAAACGATGTATTTATCGGAAATTTGAATACACAGAATATCACAGTTATAAATCTTGCCTTTACGCAAATAGATACAGCCAAGGGGTCGGCTGTTAAGATGCTCCTGACTGTCAAATCAAACCGTGATTCCCAAAACCGTACCGAAAGTTTTTATAACACCATAGTGCTTCGAGGTAATTACTAAAAAATGAAAGAGAATTTTAAAAAAATGAAAAAAAACAGAGGTGCGGCGATGTTAATGTCCGTTATTTTCTTTCTTTTCATTTCCTTGGCTATAACCACCGGGCTTGTTTCGCCGTCAGTCCGAGAAATAAAAAACACCGCCACTAATTTAAATTCCAAAAAATCTTACTTCTTGGCAGAATCCGGAGTGGAGGATGCCTTTTATCGAATACTCCAAAATAAAACGATAGGAACAAGTGAAACAATCACGCTTGATTCCAATTCGGTCAACACGACCATTACCACCCTTTTGGGCAATGTTAAGCAAATAGTTTCGCTTGGAGATGTGTCTGGCAATCAAAGAACAATTGGTTTGAAGCTTAAGACCGGAGAAGGCACTGTGTTTAAATATGGTACACAAGCAGGCCAGGGTGGATTCGTTTTCCAAAATAATTCTCATGTAAATGGCAGTTTGTATTCAAATGGCAATATTGAAGGTTCAAATGGCGCATATATTACCGGTGATGCTTTTGTGGCTGGCGATACCGGCTCAATTTCAAATATGCGTGTTGGTTATGGCGGCACCGGCAGCGCGCATGCCCACAATATTACAAATTCTACCGTGACGGGCGTTATTTATTGTCAAACCGGATCCGGAAACAATAAATCTTGCGATACCTCGCAAGCCGATCCCGTAGCTCAAGATTTACCGATACTTGATTCTGATATTGCTCAATGGAAAACTGATGCGACTAATGGCGGAGTAACTGATGGCAATGTAGTGATTTCTTCACCTGCGACAATCGGTCCAAGGAAAATTATAGGCAATTTGACGGTAAATGATACTCTGACTGTCGCAGGTACGGTATATGCGACAGGGAATGTTTCAATTGACGGGACAGTAAAATTGGATTCTTCCTATGGAGCAATATCGGGTATTATAATGTCCGACGGTCTTATAAGCATAGGCAATGGTGTTATTTTCCAGGATTCCGGAACTGCCGGCAGTTATATATTGTTTCTATCAAATAGCACATGTGATGACAGCATATCCGCCAGCCCATGCTTCGGAAAAAATGCAATTGAAGTCAGTAATAATTCGGATATTTCGATTGTAAATGCCCAAAAAGGCACGGTTTACTTTAGCAATAATGCTGCTGTCAAAGAATCAGTAGGCAAAAAAATAGAATTAAAAAATAATGTCGGTATTAGTTATGGCAGTGGAATGATAAATGTCGATTTCACCAGCGGTCCTTCCGGTTCGTGGACAGTAGATAGCTGGGGAGAGAAATAAGGCTGGGATAATGTTATAATTAGGTTATGTCCAGAAAAATAATCATCGGCAACTGGAAAATGAATCCGCTTTCTCTGAAAGAAGCGGAAAAGTTGTTTAGCGGCGTGGCTCAATCCGTTTCTTCGGTAAAAAAAACAGAAGTAGTAATTTGTCCGCCGTTTTTGTATTTGGAAAAATTAAAAAAAATCTCCCGAAAAATATCCCTGGGAGCGCAAGATACTTTTAGGGAAGATGGGGGCGCTTATACGGGTGAGATTTCGGCCGAAATGCTTTACAATATCGGCGTCAGATACGTTATTTTAGGCCATTCGGAAAGGCGGGCAATGGGAGAAAACGACAGTGATATAAACAAAAAAATAAAAGCGTCGCTTTCGGCCGGCCTCCGGCCGATACTATGCGTAGGCGAAGGCGTGCGTGATGAAAGCCACAGTTATTTTAATCTGGTCAGAACCCAGATAGAAGAATGTCTCTCAGGGATTTCCAAGAATTCGATTTCGAAGGTTATAATTGCTTATGAACCCGTTTGGGCGATTTCCAGTACTGCCAATCGCCGAGATGCCACTTCAGCCGATTCCCGAGAAATGGCCATTTTTATTCGTAAGATTCTTTCTGACAAATTTCGTTCAGAAGCATCCCGTATGAAAATTATTTACGGTGGCTCTGTTAATGAAAAAGATGCGGATGATTTTTTGAAAAATGGGGGCGTGGACGGCTTGCTATCTGGTCGCGCCAGTCTGAACGCCAAAAAATTTGCAGAAATCGTAAAAATATGCGAAGCATCAGACAAATAAAAAATTTGAGAGGAAAAGTCGCATTAGTCAGGGTGGATTTTAATGTGCCCGTAAAGAACGGGCGAGTCCTTGATGATTTTAGGATTAAAAAGGCCATACCGACCGTGAAATTTTTAGAAAAAAAGGGCGCGAAAGTAATTTTAATAACGCATTTGGGAAAAAACGGAACTAAAAGTCTTAAACCGGTGATCAGGCACTTTTTTAAAATTTCAAAATGCCCGAAATCTCGGATCAGTTTTTTCGACAATGTAAGAAAGTTCAGTGGTGAAACCAGAAATGATAAAAATTTTGCGAAAAAACTTTCAAAACTTGGAGATATTTACGTCAACGACGCATTTTCTGTTTCTCACCGTACGCACGCCTCGATAGTCCTGTTGCCGAAACTTTTGCCCGGCTATGCCGGATTCCAATTGGAAGAAGAAATAAAAAATTTATCCCATGCTTTTAAAAAAATCAGACACCCGTTTTTATTTATTTTAGGTGGCGCGAAATTTTCGACGAAAATGCCTTTGATCAGGAAATACTTAAAATTAGCAGACTGGGTTTTTATAGGCGGGGCCTTGGCGGATGATTTTTTGAAAGCGGAGGGGTACGAAATAGGGAAATCCCTTACGGATAAAAACAATTACGGTATAAAAAAATTTCTTGATAGCAAAAAACTGATGTTGCCCTCGGATGTTGTAGTAAGTTCCGGCAAAAATATGAGGAACAGAAAGATTAAAGAGATAAAAAAAGATGAAATTATTCTGGATATAGGAAAGGAATCGATAAGGAAGATCGGATTCCACATAAAAAAATCCAAGTTAATCCTGTTAAATGGACCGCTGGGAAAGTATGAAGAAAAAGGGGGTGTCGCCACAAAAAAAATATTGAAGCTCATCGCCGATTCCGGCGCCGAGAGCATAATAGGAGGAGGAGACACGGTAGCCCTGGTGTCGTCTATGAAAATCGGCAATAAATTTACCTTTGTGTCTACCGGCGGCGGGGCAACCTTGGATTTTCTGGCTAACGGAACCTTGCCTGGCATCAAAGCATTGAAATAATTTTCTGAGCTGTTTCCCTTAATTCCCCTTCTTTTGGTTTTCTGCCGGGCCAAAGATGTAAGTTGTCTCCTTTAAGCCTTGGTATTACGTGCATATGCAAGTGAAAAACTACTTGTCCGGCATCTTTGTCGTTATTCATTGTTATATTGATTCCGTCTGCGCCAATTTTTTTTAAAGCAACGCTTACTTTTTTTGCGACTTTCATAATATGGGCGACTACATTGTCGTCCACATCGTAAATATTTTCAAAGTGTTTTTTAGGAACAACAAGCGTGTGTCCCAAATTTACAGGGTTTATGTCCAGAAAAGCAAAAGTTGTATCATCTTCATGAATTTTTTCCGAAGGAATTTCTCCTTTTACGATTTTACAAAAAATACAGTTTTCCATGCGTATATTGTATCAAATTATGTTAGAATTTGCCTTATGCATCAATATCCCGAACTGTTGAGAACGATTTTAGAGAAAAGGGGCATAAAAACTCCGGCTAAAGCCGAGATTTTTTTGAATCCTGATTACAATCGCGACTTTCATAACCCATTTCTGATGAAAGACATGGAAAAAGCCTGCGTTAAGCTTTTTGAAACGATAGAAAATAGGGAAAAAATAATCATCTATGCCGACTACGATTGCGACGGTATTCCCGGAGCGGTTGTATTGGAAGATTTATTAAAAAAAATAGGTTATACAAATTATGAAATATATATTCCGGGGAGAAATTCGGAAGGGTACGGGCTCAATCTTTCGGCCATAAAAGAATTTGCCAAAAAGGGAGTAAAGCTTTTGGTAACCGTTGACCTCGGCATTACGGCAGTTTCCGAAATCGCCCAGGCGGAAGTGGACGGTATTGATGTGATTATCACAGACCATCATTTACCGCACGATATTCTTCCTCGTGCCTATGCTATTTTAAATCCTAAAACAGATGATTATCCGGAAAAGATCCTCTGTGGAGCCGGAGTGGTATTCAAGCTTGTGCAGGGGTTTGTAAAAAAATACGGAGAGTTTTACAAAATAAATACTGGCTGGGAAAAATGGCTTCTGGATATGGCCGGACTGGCCACGCTTTCAGACCTTGTTCCTCTCACGGGCGAGAATAGAGCTATTGCGTACTTTGGAATAAAAGTTTTAAGGAAATCTCCCCGTCCCGGTTTGCAAAAACTTCTGGCTAAGATGAATATCGAGCAGAAATACCTAACAGAAGACGATATCGGTTTTATGATAACGCCCAGATTAAACGCGGCCTCGCGAATGGATGATCCGATGCGGGCCTATGAACTTCTTTCGACAAATGACGAGGTAAAAGCCGGAACGATAACGGATCATTTGTCGAAAATAAATGATGACAGAAAAACAATGGTAGCCGGTATTATGCGTGAAGTGCATAAAAAGTTTGAAAAAAGTCCCATGCGCGAAAAGAAAGATGTGGTAGTAATAGGCAACCCGAAATGGCGCGTCGGAGTTTTAGGGCTCGTAGCCGGCAAAATATCGGATGAGTATAAAAAAACTGTTTTTGTCTGGGGTAAGGACGAAAATGACCTGATAAAAGGGTCGTGTCGATCCGAGGGGTCGGTTTCTGTCGTTGAACTTATGGCTGAAACCAGCGAATTTTTCATGGAATTCGGGGGGCATGAATTTGCCGGCGGGTTTACGGTCCACAACGACAAAATCCACTTTTTGGAAGAAGCTTTGTCTTTCTCTTTCGACAAAGTGAGGCGTAATCGAATGGAGGATAAAATAATTTATGATATTAAATCCGATTTGGGCGCGGTCAATATGAAAAATTGGCGGGAAATAGAGAAAATGGCTCCTTTTGGATTGGCTAATCCCAAACCGATTTTTCTTTTTGAAAATGTGAAAATAGAAGACATAAAAAAGTTCGGGAAAAATGGTCCGGGTGAACATTTGGAAATTACTTTTTCCGATACGGGCAAGGGTAAAGTCAAAGCAATTTCCTTTTTTTCAAATAGTGAATCTTTTGAAAAGCCCATTGCGGAAAATATTAATGCCGATCTACTGGCAACCTTTGAATTGTCTAGGTTTAGGGGCAAAGTTGAGTTAAGATTAAGGGTGGAGGATATAGTTTAAATATGACCCATTCGATAGGCTCAGGGTCATGGTGATGTTATACAACCATGAAAAAAGATAAAATCATAATTTACACGGACGGGGCTGCCAGAGGAAATCCAGGGAAAGCCGGGTGGGCTGTTATTTTTATTGTGGGGAGAAAAATTGTCGAAATGGGGGGCGCATCGAAACACGCAACAAATAACCAAATGGAGCTCGCCGCGCCGATTGAAGCGCTGAAGTTTTTATCTAGGCAAGGCCTAGCTGAAAGGAGTGTGAAGATTTTTTCCGATTCCAAATATGTTATTCTGGGAATAACTGAATGGATATTCAGTTGGCAGAAGAAAAATTGGAGAAATGCCGCAAAAAAGCCTGTTTTAAACAGAGGACTTTGGGAAGAACTTTATGAACTTTCAAAATTATTCAAAATAAAATGGACTTACGTGGAAGGCCATAACGGCGATAAATATAACGAACGGGCCGACGAGATAGCCACCAGTTTTGCGGACGGCATCGGGCCGAAACTTAAGAAGACAAGATAATTTTTTATTTAATTTTCCAAATGCAGGATAAAATTTTTTATGCATCTTGTTTTGGTTTTATAATCGGAGTGCTTCTGCGCTCTTTTATTTTTGTAGACGTATATCTTACTACCCTGATAGTCGTAATTTTTTTTGCGTTGGCTTTATTTTTTTCTTTTATTTCAAAAAATAAATGGGGTCTTGTAACTTCCATTTTTATTTTGACATCTTGCTTCGGAATTTTCAGGTTTCATATGGTTGATGTACCCGCCCCCGGCATTTTTGAATCAGAAGTCGGTCAAAAAGGAACTTTTTCCGGAAAGATAATAGATGAACCGGAAATTAAGGAAAATAATCAAAAATTGATTGTAGAAACACAAAGGAATGCGGAAAAAACGGTAGTTTTGCTATCAGCCAGTCTGGATCAGGATTTCAGATACGGGGATGAAATAAGTTTCGAGGGAGCTCTGGAAAAACCGGAGAATTTTTTGACCGATCAGGGGAAAGAATTCGATTACGTAAACTACCTTAAAAAAGACGGAATTTTTTATGTGATGAATTACCCAAAAATCGAGATAATATCGCATGGAAACGGAAATCCTGTTAAAAATATGCTGTTTTATGCCAAGGAGAAATTTTTGAATAAAATGGGTCTGGCAATCGGAGAACCGGAGTCATTGCTTATGGGCGGTCTTATTTTGGGGGAAAGGTCCTCATTTAACGAATCTTTAAGACAGAGTTTCGTGAATACCGGCACCATCCATATAGTGGCGCTTTCCGGATACAATGTAACAATCGTGGCCGAATGGATTATGAAATTTTTTTCTGCCCTTCCCAGAAATATTGGAATCGGAGCCGGAATATTTTCAATTTTACTTTTTGTTTTGATGACCGGCGGATCTTCCACGGCAGTGCGAGCGGGAATTATGGCAAGTCTGGCGTTGTTTGCCCGTCTCATCGGTAGGAACTATGATGTCGCACGGGCTTTGATACTTGCCGGTGTTGTTATGGTTTTAATAAACCCGTTTGTTCTGGTTTTTGATGTTTCTTTTCAGCTCTCTTTTATCGCTACGGTTGCCGTAATATTCTTCGCGCCCAAAATCGAAAAATATTTTTTGTGGATTACGCCTCGATTGGGTTTACGGGATATCGTGTCGGTTACTTGTGCCGCCTATATTTTTGTCATGCCTTTTATTCTTTATAAAATGGGCAATCTTTCTCTGGTGGCCTTACCTGCGAATATTTTAATTTTGCCTTTTATTCCACTGACTATGATTTTGGGGTTCTTGACCGGTTTTGCGGGAATTATTTGGTATATTTTTGCGGTACCATTGGGGTATCTTTCATATTTTTTTCTCCACTATGAACTTACCGTCATAAGTTTTTTCTCCAATATTCCATTCGCCGCGTTATCTATGCCCGATTTTCCGTTTATTTTTGTAGCGCTAACCTATGCCTATTTCATTTACAGACTTTTTGGCAGGAGCATAAAAAATTTCTTTATTGAGCCTCAAGAAAATTCTTCTCAATAACTTCCCAATTTAGATTTTCAAAAAAATCTTCAATATATTTTTTCTTTTCGCTGGGTTGGTAATCAATTACATAAGAATGTTCCCACATATCGATTCCTAGTATCCAATTTAATCCATTCAACTGTCCCAAATGCTGTTCATCCACCCAAGTTTGTATTAGTTGGTTTGTCTGCTTGTCGTAATATAATACTGCCCAGCCGATTCCGCGGGTCATGGCTAATGTTTTGAAAGCATTAAGCCAAGTGTCAAAAGGCACTTGTTTTTCAAGGATTATTTTCAATTTTGAACCGCTGGGCAGAGGTTTTGCCCCGCCTTCCAGGGATTTGAAATAATATTCATGATTCCTCATCCCGTTGAATTCAAAACTGAATCTTCTCTGTAATTCCCCGATAACATAGGCATTTTTTTCGACATCCGCGGAATACTCTCCGATTTTTTCCGTAATTAAATTAGTATTTTTTACATATCCCGCGTAAAGCTTCAAATGCTCTTCTATATTCTTTGCCGAGATTCCTTTTAGCTCTCCTATATTGAATTTTACTTCTTCAAATTTTTTCATGTTAGTATTATAGCATGTTTGAAAATTACAAGAAATATTGGCTGTTATTTTTTACAATTTTGCTTTTAACGGCGAATATTTTTGTTTTTTATCTCGATTGGGAAAATTCCCGTAGAGGTTTTACTTTTGCAATGCTCGATGTTGGACAGGGAGACGCGCTTTTTATCGAGTCTCCGACCGGAACGCAAGTGTTGGTTGACGGCGGACCGCCCAGAAAAATTTTAAACCAGCTTTCCCGCGTGATGTCTCCTTTTGACCGGAATATAGACGCTTTTATTATTACCAATCCGGACGCGGATCATATCGGCGGATTTTTGGATATTCTGAAAATTTATAAGGTTGGCAAAGTATTTGAACCGGGCACTTTAACCGATTCAAAAATATATCAAAATTTGAAAGACGAAATGAGAAAAAATAATATTCCGGATGTTTTGGTGAAAAGAGGAATGAGATTAAACCTTGGTAGCGGGGCAGTAATAGATATTTTATTTCCGGACCGCGATGTATCATCTTGGGCTACAAATGACGGGTCGGTGGTGGCCAAACTTTCTTATGGAAATACTTCCGTAATGCTGACTGGAGACGCCACTATCAAAACAGAAAGAATAATCCTGAAGGAAAATTCGGCAACGCGACTGGAGAGTGATATTTTAAAAGTGGGTCATCATGGTTCGCGAACTTCCACCTCTCCGGAGTTTGTAAAAGTCGTTTCTCCCGCCTACGCCCTCATTTCAGATGGCAAAGACAACAAATATGGTCATCCACACAAGGAAACACTTGACACCCTATCTTTGTTTGGCGCAAAAATTTTCAGAACCGACCTGCTGGGCGCGATAGTTATAAAATGTGTTAGAATAAATGTATGCGCGATAAACTAGTGGAAAGACTGATAAAAGGGGAAGAAAAAAGACAAGCCGAAGGCCTGGAACTTATTCCTTCGGAAAATTATGTTTCCGAAGATGTTTTAAAAGCCAACGGTTCGGTATTCACCAATAAATATTCCGAAGGATATCCCGGCCGGCGTTATTATGGTGGGCAGGATTTTACCGATCAAGTGGAACGCTTGGCGATAGAACGTGTATGTAAATTATTTAAATGCAAATTCGCCAATGTCCAGCCGCATTCCGGCGCTCCGGCCAATCTGGCCGTTTATGCCGCTTTGCTCCAGCCGGGAGATACGGTTCTCGGGATGGATCTTTCACATGGGGGGCATTTGACTCACGGACATCCGATGACTCTTCCCGCCAAGATTTATAAATTTGTCACTTATAAAATGAAAAATCCGGATACGGGGGAAATCGATTATGAAAATATGCGGCGCGTGGCGCTTGAAACAAAACCAAAACTGATCATCGCCGGATTTTCCGCCTATTCCCGCCAGTTGAATTACAAAAAATTCGTGGAGATCGCAAAAGAAGTCGGTGCCGTGACTATGGCGGATATGGCGCACATCGCCGGATTGATTGTCGCCGGAGTACTCCGTAATCCTTTTGACGATGGTTTTGATATTATCACTTCCACTACCCATAAAACTTTGCGTGGTCCTAGAGGCGGAATAATTCTTACTCGTGAGAACGAAGAAATTGCCAAAAAAATCGACAAGTCCATTTTCCCGGGGATACAAGGCGGTCCGCATATGCATACCATCGCCGCTAAAGCGGTGGCCTTCGGTGAAGCGATGACTCCGAAATATAAAAAATATGCCGTGCAGGTGTTGAAAAATGCCAGGGCAATGGCGGAAGTTTTCCGCAAGAATAAAGTAAGAATGATAGGCGGGGGTACCGACAATCACCTTATTTTGGCGGATGTTTTTGGGTCTTTGGGGGTGACAGGCAAAGAAGCGCAGACAGTGCTAGACGAGGTGGGCATAACCCTCAATATGAATTCAATCGCGGGGGATACCAGAAAACCGCTTGATCCGTCCGGAATCAGATTCGGCACCCCGGCCATCACTACCCGGGGATTCAAAGAAAAAGAGTGCAAACTTGTGGCGGAACTTATGATAAAGACGCTCAAGAACAAAGACGATAAAAAACTGAAAGAATCCGTCCATAAGGAAATTAAAAAACTTGCCAAAAAATTTCCAATACCGAAAAGATTTGTATAAATGATATGTTAAACAAAATAATAAATATTATATTAAACATAATGCCTATTCTTTTGATGATTTGGCTCATTCCTTTTATCCGAGATGATTATATTCTCACAATTGTGGATGTGGGAATTATTTTTGTTTGTTTCTTGATAAAAAAAGAAAAAGGCGAAATCCCGCTTTTCTTTCTGGGATTTTTTATGATGATGTTGTCCGAAGTAGTCTTTGTCAGCACCGGCGTTGAAACTTTCATCAGAAATACACTTTTTGGTCTGATGCCCTTATGGCTTCCGTTTTTCTGGGGCTATGGTTTTGTGGCGATAAAACGAGGAATAAAAATTCTGGAAATATAATTTTCAATTTGAGCTTTTTTCTGCTATATTTTCTATATGGCGAAAAGGGGGAAATTGATAGTTATAGACGGTACGGATGGAAGCGGGAAAGCGACGCAGGTTGAGCTTTTGGCGAAAAGATTGAGAAATGAAGGCAGAACGGTAAAAATAGTTGATTTTCCGGAATATTATAAAAATTTTTTTGGAGAATTCATCGGACATTGTCTCTCCGAGCAATATTATAAGTTTTTAAATGTTCATCCGAAAATCGCTTCGGTGCTGTACGCGGCGGACAGATGGGAATCGAAAAATGAAATAGAAAATTGGCTAAAAAAAGAATACGTAATCATTGCCAACCGTTATGTCAGCTCAAACCAGATCCACCAAGGTGGAAAAATAAAAAACGCGAAAAAAAGAAATAATTTTATCAAATGGCTGGATAAGATGGAATATGAAGTTTTTAATATTCCCCGTCCTGACATTACTTTGTACTTGAATTTGCCCATAGAAATTGTTCTGAAGCTTTTGAAAGATCGCGATAGTAGCAAAATGAAGAGGGCATATCTGAAAAAGAAAAAAGATGTGCATGAAAAAGATGTCAATTTCCTGGTAAATTCGCGCAAGAGCGCCCTGAAACTTGTCAAAGAAATTCCGAATTTCGTGAAAGTAGAGTGTTCGGAAAAAGGGAAAATTTTATCCCGTGAACAGGTTCATGAAATGATTTATGAAAAAGTCAAAAAAGTTTTAAAGAAATAAATGAAACTGAAAGTCAAAAAATTACATAAAGACGCGAAATTGCCGACGCATGGACACCTGGGCGACGCGGGGATAGATTTTTACGCGTTGGAAAATGTCGTATTTCTTCCCGGCAAACAAGAGAGAGTGCATACTGGTGTGGCCATCGAAATTCCTGGGGGCCATGTAGGGCTAATATGGGACAAATCCAATGTGTCTTTCAATCTGGGTCTTAAAATAATGGGTGGGGTTATAGATGCCGGTTATCGGGGAGAACTCATAATGAATCTTTTAAATACTTCGGATAAAAAAGTTTTGCTGGAAAAAGGGCATAAAATAGCCCAGATGCTTATCCAAAAATTCGAACATTGTGATATTGTAAAAGTAGAGAAGCTGACGGAAACTGTGCGGGGACATGGACGTGAAGGAAGCACGGGACATAAATAAGCACATTATGCAAGAAAAAATAGAAAATTTAATAAGAGAAACTCTTAAAAATCTCAATATAGAAACTAAAAATATCGTTCTTGAACATCCTGCGGATTTGAATATGGGGGATTATTCCACCAATGTAGCTATGTCTCTGGCAAAAAAATTAAAAACTGGTCCGAAAGAGCTCGCAGAAAAGATAGTTAAAAAATTAAATAAAAATTTACCGGAAGAAATTCTGAAAGTTAAAGTAGCTGGCGCCGGATTCATTAACTTTTATTTATTCAGAGAATTTTTTGTGGGTTCCGTGAAAGAAATTCTGGAAAATAAAAATTTCGGGCAAAATAATCTTTTTAAAGACAAGAAAATAATGGTGGAATATACCGATCCGAATCCTTTCAAGCCGTTTCACATAGGGCATTTAATGTCGAACGCGATCGGAGAATCAATTTCTAGGATTATTGAATTTTCCGGCGCAAAAATTTCCCGCGCCAATTATCAGGGAGATGTGGGACCTCATGTGGCTAAGGCCATCTACGGGCTTCTGAAATATGGCATGCCTGATGAAAGTAAGACAATTTCCGAAAAAGCACATTATATCGGGGAACTTTATGCAAAAGGCAACGATGCTTATGAAGACGATGAAAAAGCAAAAAAAGAAATTGAAGAAATAAATAAAAAAATTTACGACCGAAGCGATAAAAAAATAAACGAGATATACGATTGGGGAAGAAGAATAACTCTCGAGGCATTCGAGGAAATTTACAAAATACTCGGGACAAATTTCAATTATTATTTCTTTGAAAGCGTTATGGCGCCGATAGGGCAGAAGCTTGTAAACGAAAATCTGGGCAAAGTTTTTGAGAAAGGAGACGAGGGGGCTATCATATTTCAGGCTGAAAAATATGACCCGAAACTGCATACCAGGGTTTTCGTCACTTCCCAAGGGTTGCCTACCTATGAAACCAAAGAACTTGGGCTGACCAAGACAAAATTCGAAAAAGAAAATTTGGATATGTCAGTAGTGATAACGGCCCACGAACAGCAGGATTATATGAAAGTAGTCGGTAAGGCGCTTGAAATAATGAGTCCGGAAATTGCCCGAAAGATGAAACATATTGTGCACGGTATGATGCGTCTGGCGACGGGGAAAATGTCTTCCCGAAAAGGCAATGTCATTATCGGAGAATCGCTGATTTTTGAATCCTGCGATGAAATTTTAAAAAAAATAGAAGACAGGGATTTTACGGAAGAAGAAAAGAAACAAATCAGCAAAGATGTCGGAGTTTCGGCGCTGAAATATTCCATTTTGAAGCAAAATATCGGCGGAAACATTATTTATGATTTTGAAAAGTCAATTTCCTTCGAAGGAGACTCCGGACCCTATCTGCAGTATTCATATGCCAGGGCCAATTCTATCATTGAAAAAGCAAAAACGGAAAATATATTGCCTGGTTTTCTCTTGAATGATGAAAACTCCGATCCATTGCCAGTGGGAGACATAGAAAAATTATTGTACAGATTTTCGGAAGTGGTTTTACGTTCGGCGGAAGAATTTGAACCGCACTACATCGCCAATTATCTGATAGACATCGCCCGCGCTTACAATACTTACTATGGCAATACCAAAATCATAGATAAAGACGACCCGATGTCGCCTTACAAAATAGCCCTGACTCTGGCTTTCGCTACGGTAATGAAAAATGGGCTTTATCTCCTCGGCATAAAAGCTCCGGAAAGGATGTAGAAAAAAAACATTTTTTCTGTTAATATCTACTTATGGATAATAACGGCGAAAAGTCCGAATCGGCCTTGAGAGAGGAGAGGATTTTAGAGTTTTGGAAAGAAAATAATATTTTTGAAAAGTCTCTGAAAAAAGACGCTCCGAAAGGGAATTATGTTTTTTACGACGGTCCGCCTTTTGCCACCGGGACGCCTCACTATGGGCATATATTGGGCAGTACGGTCAAGGATGTCATCGGGCGCTATCAGACCATGCGCGGATATTCTGTGCCACGACGTTGGGGTTGGG
>CAYIHB010000003.1:0-23898 GCA_964363165.1 uncultured Candidatus Saccharibacteria bacterium | reverse complement strand
AAAATTGAATATGAAGAAGTGTTGGCAAAAGCTCGCGGGGAGGCGGATAAAATATTTCAAGAAGGCAAAAAAGAAGCGGAAGCCAAAAAAACTTTAATGTTGGAAAAAGCGAAAAAGGAAGTCGCCGTCATGGTTGAAAATGGCAAAAAAAATCTTCAGAATGAAAAAGTAAAAATGGTCGGGGAAGCCAGGGAAGAAATCACTTCTCTTTCCGTAAAAATAGCGGAAAAAATACTGGGTGATAAAGTTAACGGACACTTTGATGAAAAAACAATGAAAGAATTAAAAAAATTATAAATATGGCAACTTTATCGAACAATGATATAGCCCGCGCGATTTATCTTCTTTCGAAAGATAAAACGCAGGCGCAACTCCGCGATACCAACGGGAAAATAGTGAATTTTCTTTTCCGAAGAAGATTGCTGTCGGAGACTCGCGACATACTCGAAAGATTGGATAAAATAATCAATTATGAAAATAGGACAGTGGAGGCAAAAGTATCAACCGCCAGAAAACTCAGGGGGAAATTCAAAAAAGAACTTTTATCTTTCCTGAAAAAACGATATAGGGCGAAAGGCGTTATTCTTGCGGAAAAGCTGGATGAGGAATTACTGGGAGGTGTAAGAGTGGAAGTGAACGACGAAGTTATCAATTTGACGGTTAGGAATAAAATTAACGAATTACAAGAGCATTTAGTAGGAAAAATATGAGCAGGAACTATATTATAGAAAATTTAAAAAAAGAGATAGATAATTTTTCTTCACGAATAAAAGCCGAAAAAGTCGGACATGTTCTGGAAGTTTTCGATGGTATCGCCAAGCTTTCCGGATTGTCCCAGATAAAATCATCCGAGATGGTAACTTTCCCCAACGCAGAAATAGGCGTGGCTCTTAACTTGGAGGAAGATACGATCGGTGTTGTCATACTTTCCGATTTTTCAAAAATAAAGGAGGGGGACGAAGTGAGGGCCACCGGAAAAATTTTGGAAGTGCCGGTTTCGGACAATATCATCGGGCGGGTTGTTAACGCTCTGGGTATAGAAATCGACGGCAAGGGAGTTATCAAAGCGGATAAAACCTATCCCATAGAAAAAATCGCTCCCGGTGTTATTACTCGTTTATCGGTGGACAAGCCGGTTATTACGGGTATTAAAGTGATAGATGCCGCTATCCCGATCGGTCGCGGACAGCGCGAACTTATCATCGGCGACCGCCAGACCGGTAAGACCGCTATTGCCGTTGACACGATTCTAAATCAAAAAGATCAGGACATAATATGCATATATGTATCAATCGGCCAGAAGGACTCCAAACTCCGAAAAATTCAGACCCGGCTGGAAGAAGGGGGAGCCATGGCCTATACCGTCATTGTATCCGCCGGATCCTCGGAACCCGCGCCATTGTTGTATATCGCCCCTTACACCGGAGTGTCCATAGCGGAATATTTCATGGATCAGGGAAAAGACGTCTTGATTATTTACGACGATCTTTCCAAGCATGCCGCGGCTTATCGCGAAATCTCGCTTTTACTCAGGCGTCCGCCCGGCCGCGAAGCGTATCCCGGAGATGTTTTCTATCTGCATTCCCGCCTGCTTGAACGTGCCTGCCGAAAGAATAAAGAATACGGCGGCGGATCCATTACGGCGCTGCCTATAATCGAAACGCAGGCCGGTGACGTGACCGCTTACATTCCGACCAATGTTATTTCTATAACCGACGGGCAAATTTTTCTGGAGACGGATCTTTTCTACAAGGGTATCAGGCCAGCCGTAAATGTCGGCCTTTCTGTTTCCCGCGTCGGTTCAACGGCGCAAATTAAAGCGATGAAAAAAGTGGCCGGCACCCTTAAATTGGATTTGGCTCAATACCGAGAACTCGAAGCCTTTTCCCAGTTCGGTTCTGATCTTGATAATGCCACCAAGCAACAGCTTGAACGCGGCAAACGTGCAGTGGAAGTGCTGAAACAGCCGCAATACGCCCCGATGGCCATAGAGCATCAAGTAGCGGTGCTTTATGCGCTTACCAAGGGCTATATGGACGATATATCGGTAGATAAAATCAAGGCGTTCGAGGAAGGTCTTATAAATTATACAGAAAAATATGCCAAAAAGTTTTATAAGGAAGTTACCGAAACAAAAATGTGGACTGAAGCAGGTGAGACGGAATTAAAAAAAGCCATAGAAGGGTTTAAAAAAGTTTTTAATTAACATATGAACGAAAAACCAAGTTTTAAAGATGAGTTGATTTCCAGAGGAGTGGGAAGCAGCCATATTGTGGAAAGAAACGGTAATAAGGAAATTAGATTAAGCGGGATGTATATTTTTATCCAGGATGTCAATTATAATTCAAAAAAAAGAGGACAAATAGAACAATTGTCTTTAAAATTAAATTCCATATTAAAAAAGCACGAACTGGCAAAAGGAAGAATTGAGAATATTTTAAATGGGAATACCCGCGATAGTTTTGACGAAAGTTTGATTGCAGAGAAAATTAAATTGCCGGTTTCCAAGGTAGAAAATGAAATTATCCGAATTAGCAAAGAGTTAAAACGATTGGGAGTAGAAAAAATAACAGGTAGTTTAGAATGGCCTATAAAGGAAGAATCATAAAAATAGTTTATGGCAAGCACTAAAGAAATCAAAAGAAGAATAAAAAGTATCAAAAGCACGAAAAAAATCACCAAGGCGATGGAACTTGTGGCCGCTTCCAAAATGAAAAGGGCGGTTTCCTCCACTCTGGCCTCGCGTTTGTACGCCGAATATTCCTGGGAAGTTTTGACTTCAATCGCCCAAAATACGGAAAAGATAACACATCTGCTTTTTACCGAACGAGAAGTGAAAAACATGCTTCTTATTTTGATTACGTCCAACCGCGGGCTTTGCGGCGCCTACAATACTCAGATTATAAAAAAAGTTCTTTCTTTAATAAAAAATCAGAATGAAAATGTGAATTTAGATATTATTACAGTCGGTAAAAAGGGAGATATAATGATGCGTCGCATCGGAAGAAATATTATTGCCAGTTTTTTTGAACTGCCGAATAATATTTCCGTTTCTGATGTTGTTCCAATATCGGAGCTTGCCATAAACGAGTATAATGCCGGTCGTTATGACAAAGTTCTTATAGCTTATACCGATTTTATTTCCGCTCTTTCCCAAAAGCCGAATATCAGGCAAGTCATACCCGTTTCCAAAACAAGTTTTAAAGAACTTATAGATACTTTAGGAGATAAAAATACGGAAGCCTTGCTTCCGCAAGACGGAAGCAAGGCTTCCGTCGGTGGAAAAATGACTGATTACCTATTTGAGGGAGACCAAAATATGCTGATAAAATCGCTGGCGGAAAAAATAACGCGGATGCAGATATACCAAATGCTCCTTGAATCTAACGCTTCCGAACAGTCTTCGCGCATGGTTGCCATGAAAAATGCCTCGGAAGCTGCCGGAGAAATGATAGACGACCTGACTTTGGTATTCAACAAGGCCCGCCAGAGCAACATTACCAAGGAAATATCGGAAATAAGCGCGGGTATGGCAAGTGTGAATTAGGTTTTAGGTTCTAGTGATTAGGTTTTAGTGAAGTACAGAAACTGGAACCTAGCCCCTAGAACCTTAGTAAAAAAGGAAATATTATTGTAAAATATCAATGAATAAAAATATGCAAAACATGGGAAAAATTAAGAGAATTATAGGACCGGTAGTGGATGTCGTCTTTGAAGGTGATATTCCAAATATTTACAATGCGCTTACGGTCAAAAAAGGAAATTCGACATTGGTTCTGGAAACGGAACAGCATATTGGAGAAAATACCATACGGGCGGTAGCCATGGATTCGACCGACGGTCTTTCCCGCGGTATGGAAGTCGTAAATACTGGTCTTCCTATTTCCGTGCCTGTCGGAAAAGAAACATTGGGAAGAATATTCAACGTCCTGGGCAATCCGATAGATAACGGCAGAGCCCTATCCGCCGCCGTATCTCCCATTCATCGCAAAGCTCCATCCTTCACTTCCCAATCAACCAAGATTCAGATTCTGGAAACCGGCATCAAAGTCATAGACCTCATTTGTCCGGTTCTTAAAGGAGGCAAAGTGGGACTCTTTGGCGGCGCCGGCGTGGGCAAGACCGTAGTTATTCAGGAACTTATCCATAATATTGCCAGCAAGCATGGAGGCTATTCTGTTTTCGCCGGTGTCGGGGAAAGAACCCGCGAGGGTAATGACCTGTATCACGAAATGAAAGAATCCGGAGTGTTGGACAAAGTTGCCATGGTCTTCGGACAAATGAATGAACCGCCCGGAGCGCGTCTGCGGGTAGGACTTGCCGGGCTCACTATGGCGGAATATTTCCGCGATAAAGAAAATAAAGATGTGCTCTTTTTTATCGATAATATTTTCCGTTTCACTCAGGCCGGATCCGAAGTTTCCGCTTTGCTGGGCCGTATTCCTTCGGCGGTGGGTTATCAGCCCACGTTGGCGACGGAAATGGGAATATTGCAGGAACGCATAACTTCCACCGACAAGGGTTCCGTTACCTCCGTGCAGGCAGTTTATGTGCCGGCCGACGATCTGACCGATCCGGCTCCGGCCACCACATTTTCTCATCTGGACTCTACAGTTGTTTTGAATCGTTCTCTTTCCGAAATAGGCATTTATCCGGCCGTTGACCCGCTTGATTCTTCTTCTACCATTCTGGACCCGAATATTGTCGGCAAGGACCATTACTATGTGGCCCGAGAGGTTCAGCGCGTTCTTCAACGTTATAAAGATTTGCAGGACATTATCGCCATACTCGGTATGGAAGAATTATCCGAAGCCGATAAAGAACTGGTGGCTCGCGCCCGCAAAATACAAAAATTCCTTTCTCAGCCGAATTTCGTAGCCGAACAGTTTACCGGAAGAAAAGGCGAATATGTGCCGCTTTCGGAGACAATTCGTTCCTTTAAAGAAATTTTGGAAGGTAAGCACGACAACAAGCCGGAAAATGACTTTTATATGAGAGGCGCGCTTTAATTTTCATGTCCAAACAACTAAAATTAAAAATAATAACGCCCGAACGGCTGATTTTGGAAGAAATGGTAGAGCAAGTCAGCTTGCCAACCACTTTGGGCGAAATCACTGTTTTGCCGGATCACATTCCGCTCATAACTCAACTTATCTCCGGAGATATTGTCGCATTGGTCAGTGGCGAACATGTGCCGATGGCCGTGGTGGGCGGATTTTTGGAAGTAAAGCAGGACGAAAAAGGAGTTACCAATGTGGCTGTGCTGGCGGATTTTGCCGAGCACATTTCCGAACTTTCGGAAGAAAAAATCGAACAGGCAAAAGCTCAAGCGCAGAGGCTTAAAAAACAAATGGAAAATAAGGAGATCGTGGATTACGAGCATTTTGCCGCGGAACTCGAGCGTTCGCTCACCCGTATAAAAATTGCCGATAAATGGAGAACTAAAAAATACAGGAAATAAAATCATGAACAAGAAAAAGTCGTTGGCTTTAAAAAAACACAGAAAGAAAGCCGGAAAGCAAGTTTCGCTTCGCTACCGATAATTATTCTGTTATACTTTCTTTATGTCTAAATTTTTCGTAGTGGCTACGCCCATTGGAAATATGGGGGATATAACTTTTCGGGCTGTTGAAACACTTAAGGGAGTAGATTTGATATTGTGCGAAGATACCCGGGAAACCAAAAAAATTCTGCAAAAATACGCCATTAATACGCCGACAATGAGTTATCATTCTCAAAGCAAACTCTCGAAACTGGACAGGATTTTTGAATTATTGAAAGAAAGAAAAAATTTGGCCTTGGTTTCCGATGCCGGCACTCCGACTATTTCCGATCCCGGAGCTGTGCTTATTTCTCAGATTAAAACACATCTCAGCGATAGCGTAGATATGATTCCTATTCCGGGTGCTTCGGCTGTTATTACCGCGCTTTCGGTTTCTGGATTGCCGACTCACGAATTCACTTTTCTCGGTTTTCTTCCACATAAAAAGGGGAGAGAAACTTTATTCAAGGAAATTGCGGAATCGAAAAGGACAATGGTCTTTTATGAATCTACTCATAGGATTTTAAAAACATTGGAATCGCTCCAAAAATTTTGCCCGGACAAAAAAATCTGTCTGGCTCGCGAAATGACCAAAATTTACGAAGAATTCAAAACCGGCTCTCCATCTGAACTTCTAGATTATTTAATCAAAAATCCCATCAAACAAAAAGGAGAATTCACTATATTAGTGTCCTAATTTACAGCAAGTCTTCCGGATCAACGGATATTTCATAAGAAGGAGGCAAAGAAGAAAGCAGATTAAAGAGATTTTGGTCGATTGAGGAGCCGGCCGAAAGTTCAGGCAGAGACCATTTTTTTGGTTCCAATTTTATCAGCACGTTTGTCACATATTTGTTTTTGTTTTTGGCTATAAATCCGCTGAAAATTTCTGGATTGTATTCTTTAAAGAGCTCTCTCAATGTTCTCTTTGCTTCTATGAAGCTCTCCTTATCTCCCAAATAAGTAATTTTAATAAAGCGCTTATAGGGCGGATAGCCCAAGTTTTTTCTGTCTTCTAATTCTTCCCGAATGAAAGGAAGCAAGTTCTCCGATTTTACCGCAAGAAGTGCGGGGTCTTTTTCATTTTTTGTCTGGATGATGATTTTTTCTTCTGTTTTAGAAAATATAGAAAGTAGAATTTGGATTATTTTCTCGCTCATTTTGAAATTCGGAATACTCCATAAAGAATCGAAAGAAGCGACTATGGACAAATCTACTTTTTCCTTCAGGTAATAAAAAGCCATTTCCGTGCCTATCAAAATGGAACCTGGATTCTTTTCAAACTCCTTCAAGATTTTCTCCGCTTCCTTCGCCGTTTTTGCCGACTCTTTATCAAACTTAAAAATTTTAATTTTAGGGAACCTTTCCTTTATCTCTTCAAAAACCGTATCCGTTCCTATACCGAGCGGTATCAGGTTCCAACTCCCGCAATTGGCGCATTTTGTTTCCGGATCTCTCTGCATACCGCATTTATTGCATATAAACATTCTTTTTTTGCCGTCGCGGGACAGATACAACACCACCGGAGCCAGGCATCTTTCGCAACTCATTGTTTCGTTGCAATCCTTGCATACGGTGTAAGTGGCCAGCCCTTTTCTCAGCGAAAATACGAATATATTTTTTTTATTTTTTAACGCATTTCGCATTTCTTCTAAACTTTTTTCGGAAAATATTTTAAAGGGATTTTTAGTTTTTTCGTCTTTATTTTCTTTCGGATTTATTATTTCCAGGGCTACTCCGTTGAAATTAATTCTGAAAGACATCGGATATACTTCGCTTAAACCGTCTGTTTCTTTTCTGGCTATGGTTTCATAACGCAGGAGCGTATCACCCAATATGAATTTTGCGTTAATTTTCGAAGCGTAAAGTTCCGCAAAAACCCGCAAGTCGAAATGAGGTCTGGGTATCTGCTTATAAGCGCTTGAGCTTTCATGTTCCACTATTATTACCCCAAAATCCTCTCGGGGAATGGATAAAAACTGCGCGGTTCCCAATATCAGCACTCCGTGCGGGGAGTTGATTACCTGTTTGTATTCCTCGATAATTTTTTTAGGCCTTAGCCCTCCGTATACGGGAAAAGTGAAGTTCTCAATGCCTTTGGAAAGCGATTGATAAAATATTTTTATATCATATTCCGTCGGCAGCACGATGAAGACCGATTTTTTAAGGGCAAAATATCCGCGAATAAGGGTTTTATAAAAAGATATTCGATCTTCCAACCTGGCTTGGAAAAGTAATTTCTCGGTTTTGATTTTAGGCGAGGCAAGACCTAACGTGTTAGGTCTTGCCTCGCTGTTGGAAAATTTTGCTATCTCGTCATATTTTTCCCTGAACACGGAAGGAATAAAAGAGGTGATTCCGCTGTTTTCTTTTGAAACAAAATAAGAACTCAGTTCAAGCGCCGATTCCATAAATTCATTTCTGAAGATAGAATGCTCTTTTATCTCGGTTATTTTTTTCAACTTGAAAGACATGCCTTTGATCCCCGATTTGGCACTTACCGCATCTTGGCAGGAAACAACCAATCCCAGAATTTTTTTGTTGCGTACGGGAATACTTACAATGCTCCCGTTTTTTATTTCTTTGGCGGTGAAATAAGTCAGATCCGTCTTAAAAGCTCCTTTTTGGAGCGGTATCACGGTCACAATTTTCATGTTTTCATTCTAGCATAATTTGTGATATATTCTCCCCATGAGGATTTTTTCGCGAAAATTAGGCATAGATTTGGGAACAGCTAACACTTTGGTTTTTGTGCCTGGAAAAGGCATTGTTTTGAACGAGCCTTCAGTAGTGGCGGTTTCGGAGCAGGATAATAAGATTTTGGCCATCGGTTTTGAAGCTAAGGATATGATCGGAAAAACGCCGGATTCCATCATCACTTACTGCCCGATGAAAGATGGAGTCATCGCGGATTATCGCGTAACGGAAGCTATGCTGCGTTATTTTATCACCAAAGCGCTGGGACGGTTCAATCTTTTTAAGCCGGATGTCATGATTTCCGTTCCGGCAGGGGTAACCTCCACCGAACGCAGAGCGGTAATCGAAGCGGCCATACGCGCCGGCGCCAAAAACGCTTACGTGGTTAAAGAACCTATCTTGGCCGCTATCGGCGCCGGCATTCCGATTTACGAATCGAAAGGATATATGGTGGTTGATATCGGAGGCGGTACGACGGACGTGGCTGTCATATCTTTGGGCGGAATTGTTTCTTCCACTTCCGTAAAATGCGCCGGAAACAAAATTGATCAAGCCATTGCCGATTACATCAAGAAAACTTTTAACCTGGCCATAGGAGACAGAACCGCGGAAGAAGTAAAAATAAAAATCGGCGCGGCTGTTCCGCTGGAAGAAGAGCTGAGAGTTACGATAAAAGGACGGGATTTTATTCAGGGCTTACCTCGCTCGGCTCAAGTCGGAACCAACGAAATAGTCAAGGCCATAGACGGGGAATTGAAACAGATAATAAAAGCGATCAAAGATGTATTACAGGAAACTCCGCCGGAACTGGCGTCGGATATTATGGATTTTGGAATAATTATGACCGGAGGCTCGTCCTTATTGCGCAATTTTCCGGATTTGGTTTACAGGAAAACGGGAGTGAAAGCGACCCTAGCCGAGGATTCTCTTTTTTGCGTGGTAAAAGGGACGGGCATTGCCCTTGAACATTTGGATGTCTATAAAAAGACGGTCTTGAGCAAGAAATAGGGTATTTATGATTTCAGAAAATTTAGATAAAAATAATCTCCACCATGCCTATCTGATAGAGGGCGCGCAGGAAGAAGTTGTTCCGGAAATCCTCAATTTTTTGAAAAATCTTGGAATAAAAACTTCCGGCAATCCCGATTTTTACCATATGTCTTTTGATTCTTTCAAAATAGAAGATGCTCGCAACCTTAAATCAGTAGAATACGAAAAAAGTTTTACAACCGGGAAAAAAATATTTTTGATTTCCGCCAATAATTTTTTATTGGAGGCGCAAAATACTTTGCTGAAAATTTTCGAAGAGCCGATAGAAAACACGCATTTTTTTATTATCGTGCCTAATGCCGATGCTCTTTTAAAGACTCTTGTTTCCAGATTTTACTTAATCAGAACCAAGGCGGGGCTTGAAAACGAACTCAAAGACGCGGAAAAGTTCATTAAAATGCCTAAAACAGAAAGGATTGATTTCATAAAAGAATTGCTGGTTGAAGAGGAAGAAGATGAAGAAAACGAAAAGATAGAAACTTCAACTGCCCGTTCCAAAGCCCTGAAATTTTTAAATGCCTTAGAAGTAGTCCTGTCAAAGACTCCCTTTGACAAGACTGTGTCAAAGGGAGTCTTTGACATCAATACCTGCTTTCAGCATATTTTCAAAGTTCGAGAGTTTCTAAATCAGCCCGGTTCTTCGTCCAAAAATCTGATGGAATCGGTGGCTTTGATTATACCTAACTTTTAGTGTTATAATTCAAATATGCAATATAATTTCTCGGTTTTTAAAATGGAAATAAACAAGGTGGCGGATTATCTGGGCAAAGAATACAGCCAGCTCAATATCGGCCGGGCGTCGCCCATGGTTTTGGACGGAATCTCCGTTGAATCTTACGGTTCCCGCGTGCCGTTGAAGAACGTCGCTTCGGTTTCCATCGAAGACCCGAAAACTTTGCGCATTGCGCCCTGGGACAAAAACCAGATAAAAGAAATTGAAAAATCCATCGTAGCTTCAAACCTGGGATTGTCGGTTGCCACGGACGAGTCGGGTATTCGGGTTATTTTTCCTCAACTGACTACCGAAACTAGACAAAGTCTGGTAAAAGTATTGAAAGATAAATTGGAAGAAAGCAGGATAACGGTACGCAAAGAGCGCGAACGAATCTGGGATGAAATTCAAAAACTAGAAAAGGAGGGAAAAATGACCGAAGACGAAAAATTCAGGGCCAAGGAAGATCTGCAAAAAATTATAGATGAAATAAATAGAAAACTGGAAGATATATTTAGTAGGAAAGAAAAAGAAGTGTTGAGTTAATGGTTAATTAAAATAAAAATATATGTCGAATTTCATTTGTGCAATATTAACTCTGCTGGCCATACTGTTAACGGTATATTGGGGAATCGCGGAGGGGGGAATTTGGCAATTCATATTGGGAGTGCTTATCTTCTGGCTGGTAACCCTTCCGTGGGTTATGAATTTGATTGAAAAGGACAAATAAATAAGATGGAGTATGGTTGATTTATGAGCATAATTATTTTTTTAATAATTTTACTGGTCTTGGTTCTGGTCCACGAGTTTGGGCATTTTTTTACCGCCAAAAGATTCGGTATCAGAGTTGATGAGTTCGGCTTCGGTTTTCCGCCGAAATTATTCGGTTTCAAGAAAGGGGAGACGGAATACAGTTTCAATCTTCTGCCGGTCGGGGGGTTTGTTAAGATTTTCGGCGAAAACTTTAAGGAAGCCGATTTCGTGGAAGTCGGGTTTCTGGATAAAGATTCGGCAGCCAAACAGGAATTTTCCCGCAGTCTGGTCAGCAAACCGAAATATCAGCAGGCCATTGTTCTGTTTGCTGGAATTTTTGCCAACTTTCTGCTTGCCTGGCTTTTATTTTCCGTGGGCTTCATGTCAGGGCTACCCACCTCTGTCGGGAATGAACCGCAAAACTACAATATGAAAGACGTGCATCTGGTGGTTCTCTCTGTTCTGCCGGATTCTCCCGCCGAAAACGCCGGACTCAAACCGGGGGATAGAATAGTTTATGTGAAAACTGACAATGCCGCTACAAGTTATATCAGTCCCGAAACAATAAAATCCTTCGTTGCCCCGGGCAAAAAGATAGAAATGGGCTATTTGCGCGGCAAAGATACGGCATACAACATGACGGAGGTTATCCCAAAAAACGATAACGGCAAGTTTTCCATCGGTATTTCTATGGATCAGATAGGAACCGTTAAATTACCTGTTTTAAGGGCTTTTTGGGAAGGATTGGCCTTGGACTGGTTTGTGGCAAAAGGCACGGTTATAGGGCTTTATACGCTTATAGCAGAGGGTATAATGGGCAAGGGAAGCTTAGCGGAAGTTACCGGACCGGTTGGTATGGTCGGTATAGTCAGTAGCGCCTATCAATTTGGTTTTGTTTATCTGCTTTCTTTTACCGCCCTAATCTCGGTCAATTTAGCCATAATCAATCTTATTCCGTTTCCGGCGCTGGACGGCGGAAGATTGCTTTTTCTTTTGATTGAAAAAATAAAAGGTTCGCGCCTAAATCCGAGATTTGCCAATACTGCCAATATGGTGGGTTTTGCTATTCTGATTATTTTAATGCTTTTGGTTACCTATCACGATGTGATTAAACTATTCTAATATTCTATAGAATTATAGAATAGAAAAATATGCAAAGTGAAACTAAAATTTGCCAAAATTGTAAGAAAGACTTCACAATCGAGCCGGAAGATTTTAAATTTTATGAAAAAATAAAGGTCCCTCCGCCGACGTTTTGCCCGGAATGCAGATTAGTAAGAAGACTTGCCTGGAGAAATGAACGTTCTTTATTTTATGCCGAATGTGATTTTTGTAAGAAAAAGATTTTTTCCGCTTATCCCGCTGAAAGGTCTTTCCCTGTTTTTTGCCATGATTGCTGGTTTAGTGATGTCTGGGATCCGCTTTCTTATGGAAAAAATTATAATTTTTCAAAACCGTTTTTCGTACAGTATAAAGAACTTTTTGATATAGTTCCTAGGCTTAATCTTTTTCAAATAAACTCTAAAAATTCGCAATACGCGAACATTATCAGAGATTGCAAAAATGTTTATCTTTCGTACTCGGTAGTAGATTCAGAAGAAATATATTTTTCAAAAAATATTGACAGATCCAGACAAATTTATGACAGTTTAGCCATAAATGATTGCGAAAAATGCGCTTACCTTGTTTACGGCGCTAACGATTATAATGTGATTTATTCCGTTATTGTCAGAGATTGCTTTGATTCAATGTTTTTATATGATTGCCGAAATTGTTCCAATTGTTTTATGTCCGCTAATCTGCGTAATCAACGATATGTATTTAGAGGAAAAAAGTATACAAAAGAAGAATACCAAACTTTAATCAAGGAAGTTAAAACAGGTAGTTATAAAGAATTTAAAAAAATAGTGGAAGAATTTGAGAGAATGAAACAAGATGCAGTTCACCGGTTTGCTGATATCGGTAAATCAGTGAATTCAATCGGTGATGCGCTGGAAGACGTAAAGAATGTAAAAGAATCTTTTGAGGCGTACAATATGGAAGATACAAAATGGACTTCTCGTTGCTTTGATCTTAAGGATTCCTATGATGGCAACTATACTGGCCTTAAATCGGAACTTGTTTATGAATGCATATCCGGCGGAAAAAATTCAAAAAGTATAGCTTTTTTAGTTGCGCCCATAGATCCCATGCAAGATTCCTACTATAGCGGCTGGTGTGCGGGATCAAACCTTTTCGGGTGTTTTGGTGTAAGAAGTAAAAGTTACTGTATTTTAAACAAGCAATATACAAAAGAAGAATATCAAGAAATAATTCCTAAAATCATCAAACACATGAGTTCAATGCCATATAAAGGAAAAAATGGCAGAATCTATAAATATGGCGAATTTTTTCCAGTTGAACTTTCACCATTCGCTTACAATGAATCATTAGTTAGTGAACATTTTCCTTTATCTAGGGAAGAAATTGAGACAAAAGGGTATAAATACAGAGAAAATGACAAAAAAATTCACAAAGTGACAATTTTACCCGATAATCTGCCGGACGAAATAGAAAATACGAATGAAGATATTTTAAAAGAAATAATCGGTTGCGTGCATGCCGAAAAGTGTTTACATCAATGCACCACTGCTTTCAGATTAAATTCGGAAGAACTTTCTTTTTATCGGAATTTCAAGCTTCCAATTCCGCGTCTCTGTCCAAATTGCCGACACTACAAAAGATTGGAATATCGAAAACCTTGGAAACTCTGGCACAGGTTCTGCATGTGTGATAAAAATAATCATAATCATGCCGGTAAATGTCTCAATGAATTCGAAACTCCTTACGCACCCAACAGACCGGAAATAGTATATTGTGAAAGATGTTACCAGGCGGAAGTTTATTAAATATGCTAGAATCAAAAAACAACCATGAAAAAGAAATTAAAAATCGGGGTGCTTTTTGGAGGCAAATCGGCTGAACACGAAGTGTCTATTGAGTCGGCTAAAAATGTCATTGAGGCATTTGATACGAAAAAATATAAAATATTTCCTATAAAAATAAATAAGGACGGCAAATTTGATTTTGAATCTATAAAAAAGTTTGATGTTATTTTTCCGGTGTTGCACGGGCCGTTCGGCGAAGATGGAAGCATACAAGGTCTTTGCAAGCTTGCCGGAGTCCCGTATGTCGGAGCGGGAGTTTTAGGCTCGGCTGTCGGCATGGATAAAGACGTGATGAAAAGGCTGTTGAAAGAAGCCGGAATTCCCACTTGTAAATTTTTAGTTCTCCGGGCTAATGAAAAAATGTCATTTAAAGAAGCAACTAAAACTTTGGGTTTGCCGATTTTCGTAAAACCGGCGAATTTAGGTTCTTCTGTCGGCATCCATAAAGTTAAAAATGAAGAGGATTGGAAAAGCGCGCTGAAAGATGCGTTTCAATACGATTCAAAAATTATTCTTGAACAGGCAATAAAAGGCAGAGAAATAGAATGTTCTGTTTTAGGCAATGAAAAACCTGTAGCGTCAGTTCCCGGAGAAATTATCGTAAACAGTGAATTTTATTCCTATGAAGCGAAATATATAGATGAAAATGGGGCAACAATTCAAGTGCCGGCCAAGCTGCCGAAAAATACGATTAAGAAAATACGGGAGTTGGCGGTAAAAACTTTTAAAGTTTTAAATTGCGAGGGGATGGGACGGGTGGACTTTTTCGTCAACAAAAACGGGGGAGTATTTGTGAGTGAGATAAATACTATTCCCGGTTTTACCAATATCAGCATGTATCCGAAATTATGGGAAGCCAGTGGTCTTCCTTTGCCGAAACTTCTGGATAAATTAATTGCCTTGGCGATAGAAAGATTTAAGCGAGAATCCAAATTGAAAACTACAGTATAGTAAAAAGAGTTGCATTTCCGGGGATTTTATACTAATCTAAGAATATGTCACAAGAAAGACTCATAAAACTTGCCTGTGGAACCTGCAAGCGCGTAAATTACTGGTCCAGCAAAAACAAGAAACTGGTAACCAAAAAAATCGAGCTGAAAAAATACTGCAAATGGTGCAGAAAGCAGACTAAGCATAAGGAAATCAAGAAATAGATTTTTTGCGCTTTTCTGCTATACTCTAAACGACCTTAGGTCGTTTTTTCTTTTGAAAAAGGGCGATTAGTTAAGTGGCATAACTACGGTCTCCAAAACCGTTGTCGGGAGTTCGATTCTCTCATCGCCCGCGAGCAACAGGTAGCACGAGATGCATCATTTTTGTGCATGTTTTTGCATTTGCAAATTAATTAATATTTTAATAAATTCTGACTTTTAATTATTAAATTTTGTGATATGATATATTGATGAAAATCTTTAAAAAATATACATATAATTGGTGGCAAATAGGGTTATTAAAACTAACATTGCTTTCATTTGGCATTGCTATCGGCACGTTTTGGCACGAAATATTTTCTCAATACATAATTGTTCTCGTTATAGTGGGAGTAGTTCTCGGTGTTTACCTTGTGTTTGTTTCACTCGGACAGCAATAAAAGTTATGAAATATATTTTTGCTATTATTGGTAGTGTTGTTGTGGCTGTGAGCTTGGTTGCTCTCGGGTTTAACATCAGGCAAGTTGACCAAGAAAAGGCAACTTTAACGACAAACTTAGAACAACGAGCTTCTTTACTTGCTGATAGTTTAAAAGAATCTGTCGAGCCTTATTACGCTAATCCTTCGCAGCCTTCTTTCCAGAATTCTCTTCAAAAAGTTGTTAATAAATTTGCAAATCGTGAACGCTTAGCTGGAATTGCCCTGTATGACAATAAAGGTATTCTACTTGCCACTTCTTCAGGATTACCAAAAACGATAATAGAAAATACAAAAATTATTACAGATGCGATGGATAGCAATACATCAAACAATGATTTCTTTGATGCGGATGGAGAAAATCGTTATGTACACGTTGATCCGCTACACAACGATGAAAGTATTGTGGGGGCGCTAATGATTGTGCAAAATGCAGGATACATTAATACAAGTATCAGTCAAATTTGGAAAGGTAATTTATTGAGATTATTAATTCAAGTAATAATCTTTTCAATTACGATTTTTATAATTCTTCGATTTTTTGTTTTTCGTCAAGTAATTCGCTTGGTAGAGTCTGTTAAAAAAATTAGAATGGGTGACGGGAAAGAAAGTTTTAAAGACGAAAGTAAATATTCATTCTTCACTCCACTAGCAAAAGAAATTACTCATATTACAAAAAGTTTATCACAAGCACGCCTATCCGCTCGAGAAGAAGCAAGAATGCGTTTGGAAAAACTTGATAGCCCATGGACAGCTGAACGTTTGTCGGAATTCATAAAAGCCACTTTAAAAGATCGACCTATTTTTGTCGTATCCAATCGTGAACCTTACGAACATTATACTGACTCTAAAGGCAACATAAGCTATAAAGTACCGGCTGGTGGAGTTGTTACTGCGATTGAACCGGTAATGGCGGCTTGTAAAGGTACATGGATTGCTTGGGGTAGTGGTGATGCCGATAAAAAAGTAGTTGATAAGGATAATAAAATTAAAGTTCCTCCTCATGAACCAAAATATACTCTAAAAAGGGTCTGGCTTTCAGATAAAGAAATAGCGGGCTATTATAACGGATTTTCCAATGAGGCAATGTATCCTCTTTGTCTAATGGCACACACTCGTCCACTTTTTAGAAAAGAAGATTGGGAAGAATATAAAAAAGTAAATGGTATATTTGCAAAAAGTGTTCTGGAAGAGATAAAAGATATTCAGAACCCATTTATCTTGATTCAAGATTACCATTTGGCACTCTTGCCACAAATGATAAAAAAAAATAGGCCAGACGCTCAAATAGGCATCTTTTGGCATGTGCCGTGGCCAAATCCTGAAGCTTTTAGTGTGTGCCCGTGGCGTAAGGAAATTTTACAAGGCATGCTTGGTGCTGATATTGTAGGCTTTCATATTCAGCAGTTTTGTAATAACTTTATAAATACTGTTGGTAAAGAAATGGAATCCTTGTGTGATTTTGAACAATTCGCAGTAACATTTCAAAATCATACCAGTTACATAAAATCATTTCCAATCGGTATAGCTTTTACTGGCGGAAATGGTGAACCTAAACATGATCCGAGTGTTGGTAAAAAACTTTTAGAAAAATTAGGAATACATACTAAATATGTTGGACTAGGAGTTGACCGATTGGACTATACAAAAGGACTCTTGGAAAGATTTAAGGCCCTGGAATTTTTCTTTGATACTTATCCATCCTATAAAGACAACTTCACCTTTTTACAAATAGCATCACCTTCTCGGGAGAGTGTTCCAAAATATAAACAGTTTAGTGCAGACGTGACAAAAGAGGCTGAGCGAATAAACAACAAATTTAAAACAAAAAACTGGCAACCCATTGTACTTCTTAAAGAACATCACTCACATGAAGAACTGGCTCCGCTTTTTAAAATTGCCAATATGTGCATGGTAACGTCATTACACGACGGAATGAACTTGGTAGCTAAGGAATATATAGCCGCTCGAGACAAAGAAGACGGCGTTTTGATTCTTAGTCAGTTTGTCGGCGCTGTTCGCGACTTAAAAGGCGTTCTGGTGGTAAATCCATATAGTGCCGAAGAAACGTCTGAAGCGATAAACACAGCTCTAAACATGCCATTACCTGAACAACAGGGACGAATGAAGAAAATGCGTGAATCTATTAGGAATTATAATATTTATCGTTGGTCTGCAGAATTCATTAAAGCGGTAACAAGCCTGAGCTAAAATATGAAATATGTTTTTCAAGATCTAAAAAAGATTAAAAAGAAAATAAATAAATCAAATTTTGTTTTATTACTTGATTTTGATTTGACACTTTCTCCGCTCGCAAAAAATCCAAATCATGCATTTTTACCAAAAAGTACTAAAGAAAAACTAAAAGAAATTGTTTCTTATGTTCCTGTTGTCATTATCACCGGAAGAAAATTAAGTGATATTAAGAAGAAAGTTAATATAAAAGGCATGTTTTATATAGGCAATCATGGCTTAGAACATAATCTAAATAAAGAAGAAAAAACTTTTATTTCCGTTCCTATTAAAAAAGTCCTTTTTGAAGTAAGAAAAGAACTAGTAAAAAAATGTAAAACATACTCTGGTATAGTATTTGAAGATAAAAAATACGCTTTCGCTTTTGGATATCGTTTAGCTGGGAAAGATAAAGTTAAATCCCTAGAATCCATTTTTAGAAAAACAATTAAGGATATTAACCATGGTGGACTTTTAGAGGCACGTTTAGAAAAAAAGACATTTGAAATACGTCCAAAAATAAAAGTGAATAAAGGAACTTCCTGTATTCTAGCGCTAAAATTTATACAAAATAAATCAGGGAGAAAAGTGGTCCCTATTTATATAGGTGACGGACAAACAGACGAAGATGCATTTTCCATTATTCAAAAAAGTGGAATAACTATTCGGGTGGGTAAAAATAATAAAAGCTCGGCAAAATGGTATTTGCGTAATCAAAAAGAAGTGGACTATTTTCTCGAATGGTTATTGTCTATTGTGAATTAGAAAAACAAGCGGATTCTTTTAATATTAGTTATAATAATTACCATGGAAGCAAAATGGCATTTATTATCACAGGAACAAATATTCGAAAAACTCAATACTTCATTACATGGACTTTCGCTTAATGAAGTCCAAAATCGAGTAAAGCAATATGGTTTAAACACTTTACCGGAGAAGAAAAAAACTTCTATATTCCAAATATTTCTTGGGCAATTCAATAGCCCTCTCATTTTTATATTACTTGGAGCAAGCTTTATTACATATCTTATAGGCGAAACAACAGATGCATACATTATTTTTGCTGTGCTTGTTTTCAACGCCATTGTTGGAACAATTCAAGAAGGCAAGGCTCAAAATACTCTCAACGCTCTTAAAAAGTTTGTCGAAACAAAAGCAACGGTTTTGCGTGACGGTAAAGAATTCATTATTAAAGATCATGAAGTGGTACCTGGCGACATTCTTGATTTGCAAGAGGGAGAAAAAGTGTCAGCCGATGCACGGGTTATTCTTTCTCAAAATCTGAAAGCGGATGAGGCGTCTTTGACCGGAGAATCAGAGCCTGTGTATAAAACACCCGATGTTCTAACAGGAGATACAGTTGCTATTGCCGATCAAAGAAATATGCTATTCAAGGGTACGCATATCGTTTCCGGAAACGGTAGGGCTGTTGTTGTGGCAACAGGTTTTACTACAGCTATCGGCAAGATTGCTAAAGAGATTTCTTCCATTGATACCGAAATTCCATTAAAGGCAAATATCCGATACCTGTCCCGAGCCATTATTATCACGGTAGGAGTAATTTGCGCAGTATTGTTTGGTATCGGTATCATAACTGGCGAATCAGCACGAACGATGTTCGTAATCGTCGTATCACTTTCCGTATCTATCATTCCCGAAGGATTGCCCATTGTTATGACTTTAGTGCTGGCAACCGGGGTCTGGCGAATGTCCAAACGCAATGCATTAGTAAAAAAACTTCAGGCAGTTGAAGCACTTGGTCAGGCACGAGTTATTGCCGTGGACAAGACTGGCACTATTACAAAAAATGAATTAGTGGTGCGAGAGGTATGGACTGCGGGAAAATTGTTTAATATTGGCGGTATCGGATATGAGCCAACAGGAAATATAAAATTTGAAAATACAGTTATTGATGCGGTTAACCATCCCGAATTACTAGCAATTAGCAAAGCTGTCGCTTTATGCGCAAGTTCTCGGCTTGTATTTTCCGAAATTGAGAAACGTTGGTATATAACAGGCGATCCGACCGAAGGAGCAATGGTGGTGTTTGCGAGAAAAATCGGATTTAATAAAGAAGGTTTACTGAATGAATCTCCGGCATTGTTTGAAATACCCTTTGACTACAAACTCAAGTATCGTGTGGTGGTTAATTCTATTGAAAATAAAAACACACTGACGGTAGTTGGTGCTCCTGAGACCATTATTGAACTTTCAAAAAATATAATTGGCCCCGAGGGTATCTGTGAGATTTCTGTAAAAGATAAGAAAGAATTAGAAAAGATTCTAACTGATATGTCCTTACAAGGAGAGCGTGTTGTTGCAGTTGCCACCTATGACAATGTTGAAAATCCAGTTAATCCTCAGTCTGTCTCTAATCTTACTTTTATTGGTTTTCTTGGTATGAAAGATGTTTTACGTCCTGAAGTCAAAGACGCAATGGACCGAGCCCAAGAAGCGGGAATTAAAGTCGTTATGATTACAGGGGATCACAAAATTACCGCTATGGCAATTGCTCGTGAGGCAGATATATATCACGATGGTGATGAAATTCTCACTGGAAGGGAAATTGATACAATGAACGATTACGAGCTTTCCGAAAAATTAGCCAAGGCAACAGTCTTTGCCCGTGTGACGCCTGAACATAAATTAAAGATTATTAATGCTTTTAAGAAACGTGGTGAAATTATTGCCATGACTGGAGATGGAGTCAATGATGCGCCATCACTTGTTGCCGCGGATCTTGGCGTAGCTATGGGGAATATCGGTACCGAGGTGGCAAAAGAAGCGGCTGATATTGTGCTTCTAGACGATAATTTTGGTAGTATTGTTTCTGCAATTGAGGAAGGAAGAAGTATTTATAAAACTATAAAGAAAGTTATACTATATCTTTTCTCAACTAGTATTGGTGAAGTGCTCACCATAACTGGAGCTTTATTTTTAGGTTTACCACTACCGATACTCGCCGCTCAAATTATTTGGCTTAACTTTGTGACAGATGGTTTTCTTGATGTATCACTTGCCATGGAACCAAAAGAAGAAGGGCTTTTATTGGGTAAGTTTGAACGACCGAAAAAATATATTGTTGATAAACTTATGATGCAAAGAATGTTTAGAATGGCTCTGCCAATGATGTTTGGCACCCTTTTTCTTTTTCAAAGATATGCTGATATAGATATTGAGAAGGCTTGGACTATATCACTTACAACACTGGCCGTATTCCAATGGTTCAACGCCTGGAATTGCCGTTCTGAATTAAAGTCTATTTTCCAAATGAGTCCTTTTTCTAATAGATTTTTACTAGGATCAACATTGATTGTTGTAATCCTACAATTATTAGCGGTATATACACCAACTTTGCAGAAAATCTTACATACAGTTCCACTTGAACTTTTTGATTGGATTATTATTATACCTATCGCATTATCTATCGTGTTTGTTGAGGAAATTAGAAAATTCTTTGCTCGTAGAAGGATAAGTTATATTTAATTGATTTTAGTTCTTAATAAAAATTTTCTTATCTTTTAAAACAACCTTGCCTTTAAAACATCCAAGTAATTCTCTTTTTTGAAGATCTTTTCCCTCTTGTAAGACATATTTAGTATAACTTTGTATATCAACACTCTGTATGTTTACTTTCTCTTTAATTCCCAGAAAAAATTTTTGCATTTTGGTAAATTTCTCAACATCAGCCTTAATTTTTTGTTTGATTTCAATTTCATTAATGTTAAGGTTTTGTTAGAGAAAGGTTCTAACACGAGATGGCCCGCTTTTTATTTTCATAATTTGTACTATAATACCCTCATATGATTTCGCGGATATATGTCATTCCTAAGATAAAGGATAGCAGAGAGAGGCTTTTCCTGAAGTCCTGGAACTCTCTCAATATTTCGCGGAAAGTTAAGGCAGTATCGGTTCTCGATTCGTACCTGATAGACTCCGAACTTTCCAACACCCGCATTCTGGAATCTGCCAAGGCGCTGACCAATCCGATTATCGAGAAATTTTCCCTCGGGCATAGCCCTACGGACAAGCCAATCAATGAAATTCTGGGAAGCGTCGGGAAATTCAATTATGTCGTTGAAATAGGTTTTTTGCCGGGGGTAACGGATAATGTCGGCAATACAGCCAAAGAAACAATCGAAGACTTGTTGCATCTTAAAAAAAGTTCTTTGAAGGTTTACACCTCAAAGATTCTTTTGATTTCAGGCGCGCTTAAGCCGAAAGATGTCCAGATAATTGTCTCATCCTTATACAATCCTCTGATTGAACGCGCTTATATCGCCAGTTTCAAGGAAATAAAAAAAATAGGCGGGTTACCGCTAAAAGTTCCGGAAGTCATTCTGGAAAAGCGAATTCCGGTGATTTCCGTGCCTCTTTTTTCCGCTTCCGAGGAGTATTTGGCCAAAATCGGCAAAGAAGGAATATTGGATGAGACGGGAGCGCGCCGCGGACCGCTGGCTCTAGACCTCGAATCAATGAAAGTGATTCAGAAATATTTCAAGAAGCTCGGGCGCGACCCGCGGGATATCGAACTTGAATCTCTGGCCCAGACCTGGTCCGAGCATTGCAAGCATACTATTTTTGCCAATCAAATAGACGACATAAAAGACGGATTATATAAAACTTACATAAAAGAAGCCACTAATTTGATAAGAAAAAGAAAGGGAAAGAAAGATTTCTGTGTTTCCGTATTTTCCGACAATTCCGGGGGTATTGTTTTTGATGATAATTATCTAATTACGCACAAGGTGGAAACTCACAACAGTCCCTCGGCGCTGGATCCTTTTGGCGGTGCTATTACGGGTATTGTAGGCGTAAACAGGGACACGATTGGCTTCGGACTCGGCGCAAAACCGGTTGCAAACGTCTATGGTTTTTGTTTCGGTAATCCGGAAGACAGCAGGGTTTTATACAGAGATGAAGGAAAAAAAAGAAAAATACTTTCGCCGAAACGAATTATGGACGGAGTGATAAAAGGCGTGAATGTCGGGGGAAACTGTTCCGGAATTCCGACGGTTTCCGGTTTTGTAAAGTACGACGACAGGTTTAGGGGCAAGCCTTTGGTATTCGTGGGTACCGTCGGAATTATTCCCAGAAAAATAAACGGAAAACTTTCCCACCAGAAAATGGCTCAAGCCGGAGATTATGTGGTGGTAATCGGCGGACGAGTCGGCGCGGACGGAATTCACGGAGCTACTTTTTCTTCGGTAACGATGGATTCGGGCAGTCCGGCCACGGCAGTACAAATCGGCGACCCGATTACTCAGAAAAAATTAAGCGACGCTATAGTCAAAGAAGCGCGGGAAATGGATTTATACGACAGCATCACCGACAACGGAGCCGGAGGGCTTTCTTGTTCAGTGGCGGAAATGGCCAAAGAATGTAATGGAGCGATTGTTGATTTAGAAAAAGTTCCGCTGAAATATCCAGGACTTCAACCCTGGCAGATTTGGATTTCCGAATCGCAGGAAAGAATGACTCTGGCCGTACCCAAGAAAAAGTGGGAAGTTTTCAGCAAGCTAATGAACAGCCGGGGAGTGGAAGCGACCATTATCGGAGAATTCACAAGCTCGGGAAGATGCGTAATCAGATACGATGGCAAGAGCGTTCTTGATATTGATTTGGAATTTCTGCACAACGGCCTGCCGAAACGGACCCTGCAAAGCAAAACCGTGCTGAATATTTTTCCGGAACCGGATCCGACCAAAGATTCAATGACAGAAGTTCTGGAGAAACTTATTTCTGATAAAAATATCAGCGGTTTTTCTTTCATTTCCGAACAATACGACCACGAAGTTCAGGCCTCTTCCGTTTTAAAACCTTTATCGGGCCCTGGGCGCATAAATACCGACGCGCAAGTATTCCGTCCGGTTCTTTCGTCCCAAAAAGGAGTGATTTTGTCTTCCGGTCTTTATCCGTCCTATGGGGATATCAGCACATACCATATGACCGCCTGCGCGCTTGACACGGCTCTCAGAAATACCATCGCCTCGGGCGCAAGAATGTCTCATTTGGCTATTTTGGACAATTTCTGCTGGTGTTCTTCTTACGACAAGAGCCGTTTGGATCAGCTTCTAAGGTCAGTCAAGGCCTGTTATGAATATTCAGTTGGTTATGGAACGCCATTAATTTCCGGAAAAGACAGTATGTTTAACGATTTCAAGGGCTATGACGAAAAAGGAAATCCGGTAGCCATATCAATTCCGCCCACCATTCTGATTTCGGCCATCGGAGTGATTCCGGATGTTTATAAAGTTGTCTCGCCGGAATTTAAAAACGCGGGAGATTCTATATATTTATTAGGTGAGACTTTCGATGAACTGGGCGCTTCCGAATACTATAAATTATTGGCGGAA
>CAYIHB010000002.1:20753-33173 GCA_964363165.1 uncultured Candidatus Saccharibacteria bacterium | reverse complement strand
CGCGTAAACTTTATAACTTCCGGTGGGCAACATTCATTCCGCGGAGAAAGAGAGGCAGCAAATAAAATTCTTGCGGATATAAAAGAAGAGAAAAAGTAGAATAATTAATATATAATAAAACATATGGATACAACAGTAGATTTATTGCAAATAAAAATAGAAAAAGCGAAATCCGAATTGTCGGAAGAAAGCCGGCGTTCTATTGACGCTGTCGATTGGAAAACGGTTATTCTGGGAATGCGGGCAGAAAAAGGATACAGTTTCGAACAGCTTGAAGCGCTCGAACTTGAAACGGAATTACTGCTTTGCGGACTTCTTAATCCGGCAGATTATCCCAAGGAACTTGAAAATAGAATGAGAATACCGAAACCTCAGGTAGATGTGCTGGTAAATGAGATGAATGAAAAAGTTTTTAAGAAAATCCGCGAGGAATTGGTAAAAAACATCGAAAGAAAAAAGATATCCGAATCAAAGGAACAACCTTTGGAAACACCCCCGGCGCCGGAAGAAAAACCGACGGAGAGCAGGGAAGAATTGTTGCGAAAAATACCTGCCCGCAGTGTCTTCAGCACAGCTGATGCAGGCGGGGAGACTCCAACTATTCTAAATACCGAGAAACCGGCTGATATGGTCAGCAGGCTGGAAAGCGAAAAGGAACTTCCCGAGCCGGCGAAAGGGGAAGCAACACCTTCAATATTAGAACAGAAACTTTCCGGTTCTTTCCAAATACCGAATGTGGAAACAGAGCACACTTTGAACAATATCTCGAAAGATTCCGGTGTTTCCACAAAACCAAAAGTCGGGATACCGAAGGTGGATCCATATAGAGAAATACCACAATAATATGCAATTCAAAGTACCACAATTTTTGGAGATAGAAGACAAAATCTTTGGTCCATTCACTTTTAAAGAATTCGTTTACCTGGTAGGTGGAGCCGGTTTATGCTACATACTGTATAAACTGCTGGGGCTTTTGTTGGGCGCTATTCCCATTCTGGCCGTAGCCGGACTGTCGGCGGCGCTTACTTTCTACCATCCCAACGGCAAACCTTTTATCAATCTGGTTGAAGCCGGTATAAAATACGCCCTGCAGAGCAAGCTTTACATTTGGAAGAAACATATGGTTAAGGTAAAGGAGAGACAACAAGAAATAAAGGCAACGGCTGCGTTAAAAGAAGAGACAATGAATCAGGGAGGGGTAAGACTTAGCGGAAGCAAACTTAGGGATTTGGCTTGGAGCCTGGATGTTTTGGATTTGAAAAAAGGGGACAGTTCGTAATTTTTAATTTATTCATATGGCATTAAAAGCAAAAGCAACTCAAGAATTCGTACCGATCAAGGAAGTCCGTGACGGCATTGTGGTGTTGAAAGACGGGGGGCTCCGGGCTATCGTGCTTGCCAATTCGATAAATTTGTCCTTGAAATCAAACGACGAACAGCAAGCCACTATACTTCAATTTCAAAATTTTTTGAATACTCTCGATTTTTACGTACAAATATCGGTGCAGTCAAGAAGGTTGGATATCAGGCCATATCTCCTGCTTTTGGAAAACAGGATGAGGGTGCAGAGCGAGCCCTTGCTCAAGTTGCAAACTAAGGAGTATATAGAATTCATCAGAAATTTCACCGAGTCCGTCAGCATAATGACGAAAAACTTTTTCGTGGTAGTGCCCTACGCGCACGTAAACCTGAAACCGGAATCCGGAATATTCGGAAATTTGTTCTCCAGAAAAAACAAAAAGGAAGAGGAAATTAAAAACCAGTTGGACTTTGAAGAAAAAAGGTCCCAATTGGAAGAGAGGGTGAGCGTGATACAACAGGGCCTTTCGCGTTGCGGCATAAAATCGGCCCAACTGGGAACGGAAGAAGTAGTGGAGGTGTTCTACAAAGTTTTCAACCCGGGAGAATTAGAAGGTAAGATAGAGCAGGGCGCCGAGGCGGTCACGCCCAGCGCGAATGTATAAATAAATATGGGAATTTTTGACAAACTGCTTGGGAAAAATAAAATAGACACAAGCAAAGGAGCGAGCGCTTCGGTTTTGCCGGTATTGCCGGAAGAAATTTATGAAGCGGCAAAATTGGAATTGCAGGATATTGTCGCGCCGTCCGCTCTAAAAATAGAATCCAAGTCAATAAACTTGGGCGATAAAATTGCCCGCACTTTTTTCATCATATCTTACCCCAGGTTTCTGAGCGACAACTGGTTTTCCCCGATAATCAATCTGGATAAAGTTTTCGATGTTTCGATTTTTATTCACCCCGTGGACACCTCGCTGGCCCTCCGGCAATTTCAGAAAAAAGTGGCCGAAGTTCAAAGCCAGATAAATGTCCGTGAGGGAAAGGGAATGGTGCGCGACCCAATGCTTGACACCGCCTATCAGGATTTGGAGGGACTCCGCGACAGCCTGATTCAGGCCCAGCAAAAAATATTCGATGTCAGCATCTATATCACGGTTTACGCCGACAATGATTTGGAACTTTACAAAGTCGAGAATGAAATAAAATCGATACTCGAATCGAAATTAATCTATATCAAACCGGCGCTTTTTCAACAGGAAGAAGGCTTTAAAAGCGTCCTGCCATTGGGCAATGATCTGTTGAATATCCACCAAAAATTGAATTCCGAACCACTCTCCAGCGTTTTTCCTTTTATTTCTTTCGACCTGACTTCCAGCATGGGAATACTTTACGGAGTGAACAGGCATAATTCAAGTTTGGTGATTTTTGACAGATTTTCCTTGGAAAATTACAATTCCGTGACTTTTGCCAAGTCCGGTTCCGGAAAAAGCTACGCCACAAAACTGGAAATATTGAGATCTTTGATGTTTGATGTGGACATAATCGTGATAGACCCGGAACGGGAATACGAATACTTGGCCGAAGCGGTAGGGGGGCGATATTTTAATATTTCTCTTTCTTCGGATCACCACATCAATCCTTTCGATTTGCCCATACCGCGCGAAGACGAATCGGCCGAAGACGTTTTAAGATCGAATATTATAAATCTGGTCGGACTTTTCAGATTGATGCTGGGCGGACTTACTCCGGAGGAAGATTCCATGGTGGATCGCGCCATTTCGGAAACTTACGCCATGAAAGACATAACCCCCGATTCCGATTTTTCGAATATTGAGCCTCCGCTTCTTTCGGATTTTGAAATGGTTTTAGGTGGAATGGAAGGAAGTGACTCCGTTATTCAAAGATTGGTCAAATATACCAAAGGTTCCTGGTCTACTTTCCTGAACAGGCCCTCAAACGTGGATATAAATAAAAAGTTCGTGGTCTTTTCCGTCCGTGATATGGAAGACGAGCTGAAACCGGTCGCGATGTATATTGTTATGCATTATATCTGGATAACCGTTCGCAAAAATCTGAAAAAACGTTTGTTGGTGGTTGACGAGGCCTGGTGGATGATGAAATCCGAGGACACGGCTTCTTTCCTGTACTCTATCGCCAAACGGGGCAGAAAATATTACTTAGGCCTTTCCACTATTACTCAAGACGCGGCAGACTTCATGAAATCCCCGTATGGCGTTCCCATCGTTACCAACTCTTCCATCCAGCTGCTTCTGAAACAATCGCCGACCACCATCGACGTATTGCAAAAAACTTTCAACCTGACCGACGAAGAAAAATACTTGCTCCTGGAATCCGGAGTAGGAGAGGGCATATTTTTCGCGGGACTGAAACACGTCGCCATAAAAGTCATTTCCTCTTACACGGAAGATCAAATTATCACCTCCGACCCGTCTCAAATATTATCAATCAGAAAGGCAAAACAAGACTTGGAAAAAATAGAAGAGGAACAAAAAAAGTGATACAATGAAAATAATGACAAAGAAATATTCAATTTTATTTTTTATACTCGTTTTCGGTCTTTGGGGGTCCTTCGCCAGCGCTCAGGTGCGCGAGACGGATATTGTCCTGAGCATTTCACCCCAATATCCCGGTTCAAACCAGAATGTAAGTGCCGCGCTGAATAGTTATGTTATTAATCTCGACAAGGCCAATATTTCCTGGTCGGTAAACGGCCAAGAAATGGCTACCGGGGTCGGTAAAAAATCATTCTTTTTCAAAACTGGAAACGTGGGTTCGCCCGTCCTTTTGTCCGCAGCTATAGAAACGATAGACAAACAAAATCTGTCAAAAATGATGACCATAGCGCCGGCGGACGCGGACGTGCTGTGGGAGGCTTACGACTCTTATACACCGCCTTTTTATAAGGGAAAGACCCTAGTCCCCAGCCAAGGAACTTTCAAGGTAGTGGCGATACCGAACCTGGTAACGGCAAATGGAAAGGTTAATATAAATAATCTGTCCTATGTTTGGGCACAAGACGGCAAAACCAAACTTGATTCTTCCGGGTGGGGTAAAAATTATTTCATTTTTCAAAACAGCTATTTGGACAGAGGAAACACTGTCAATGTGAAAATATCCGATATTTCCGGAAGCATCAACACTTCCGGAAAAATAGTTCTCAACACGGGAAGTCCAAAAATACTTTTTTACAGGAACGACCCGACACTCGGTGTAAAATGGGATGAGGTTTTAAGTGACGGGTTCAAAATAAACCCAAACGGGGAAAGTATCATAGTGGAACCCTATTTCTTTTCACCTAAAGATATCAGTTCTCCCGACCTTACCTTTGATTGGTCCCTAAATGGACAAAAAATACAAACGCCTGACCCTAAAAATATTTTATCCATTAAGCCGGAAGCCGGAAAATCCGGAACTACCATAATCGGAATCGCCATAAACAACATCAGCACGCTTTTCCAGAGTTTAAGCAAACAAATCAGCGTGTCATTCTAGTATGGAAAAACTTTTAAAAAAAATAATAACTCTGACATCTCTAATAATCTTTTTATTTGGTTTATTTATTCCTTTTGGCCAAATTTTTGCGCAGACACCAAATTATTTAACAATCTCCGTAGAAAAACCTCTAGATCCACAAGTAGGAAGACCTGTTTTGGGGATAAACGAATCCACCAAAATAACAGCCACTTCAGATGCAACCAGTGGCGGAGAAATCGTATCCTTTCCGCTAACAACAGGTGGTGTTTTTAGTCCAACAACATGTACAATGCCGGCACTCCCCTCTGTACAATCTTGTTTTGTTGGTTTTAGTTCTGGTGTAGCGGGAACTTATCCATTAAGTGCCAACATTACTATAGGCGGTACATCATATCCATCTAATTTGTCTATACCAGTTTTAGTTACGGTAAAAAGCACTACGGCTCCACCCTTAATAATTACACCGACGTGTGTACCGCCGCAAAAATTAAATGACGCTAAAACTGCTTGCATAACGGATACAGACACGACCTATACCCTGCTTGCGCCCTTGCCCGGATTGGAAACAATTGATACTCAAAAATCCAACAGCAACCCATGCCCTTTGGGGAATTATCTGAACATATTGATAAAAATAATCATCGGCTTTTCTGCAGTGCTGGCTATGGTAATGATCGTGGTTGGCGGGATAGAATATATGACCAGCGATCTTATTTCTTCCAAAGAGGCTGGCAAGGAAACAGTCACAAATGCAATTCTGGGCCTGCTTATAGCCCTGGGCGCTTATCTTATTTTAAGTACCATAAACCCCCAGTTACTTAGCGTGTGTTTAAATAACCTACCGCAGGCACAAATAACAATAAGCCCGGAACAGCAACGAATTATTGAGAGCAGAGAAGGTAAAGGAAGTTGTGTAATAGTAACAGACTCAAGCAGTAATTGTAATCCCAATAAACTGAACCCGCCCTTTGTTACTATGACTACCGCTATCGACCCATTATTTAACGCAAACTCAGCGCAAGCTTCGGCTATCTGCCAACTCGAAAGCAGGGCGGTTGCCAACACACTCTCAGGTCTTGACATATGTTCAGACGGTAAAGCATTTTCATTCGGACTATTTCAAATAAATGCATCGGCCCATAGAAGAGAGATACCGGTCTGTAATGGCGCTTTTGAGATACCGCCGGGAGACGGCACAAGCCAGGGGAACCCCCTTCACGAATACGATGTTGTTGCAAAGGATGGCAAAAAATATATTGCCAGGTGGAGCTGCAAAACAGTAGAACCAGCCTACACTAATTGTAAAAATTATTTAATTAATCCAGCAAACAATATTGCTTTTGCCGTTCATTTATATGAACAGCAGGGATGGGGACCATGGACAACTTACAATTCATGTAAAAGCAAATTTTAATTTTTTATGTCCAGAAGAAATGTCATTTTATTAATAATAATGCTCGCGGTCGTAGTGGCCGTCGTTTTTGGAACTTTTTACTTTCAGCAGCCCGCAAGTCAAACCCCGGGCGCCGCGACGGGTAAAATTTTCTGGCAAATTTTATACCTTTCGGCAAAAGCAAAACGACACCCGCGGAAAAGGTGACGCCCCCCGCCAATCTTTCGGAGAGTGTCCCGACAAACGAAATAAGTACATCGAATTTAAGCCTGAAAAAAGTTTCCGGTTTCCCAATAGCCGGTTTCGGGGTATTTATGAAAGAAAGATTTAAAGAGGAAAGCTTGGCGGTTTCGCCGCCGCGTGGGGGCGAAACCGCCCAGCCAGTTACCAAACCTGCTATGCCGGCAACTGAATTTATGCCGGCTTTAAGATACGTGAATAAAGCCACCGGAAACATTTATCAAACTTTTGCGGATAAAATAGACGAACGTAAATTTTCTTCAACTGTTGTACCGAAAGTGTACGACGCGTATTTCGGAAACAACGGCCAGTCGGTAATCATGCGATATTTGAAGGATGATAAAACCATAGAAACTTTCATTGGGGCTCTCCAAAAAGAATACTTGGGAGCCGACTCAGTTGGGACAAACGAGGTTGCCGGTTCTTTCTTGCCGGAGAATATTTCCGACTTGAGCCTTTCCCCTGACACTTCAAAAATATTTTATTTATTCAATATAGGAGACAGCGCGGTGGGCGTAACTTTTTCATTGCAGACCAATGCAAAAGTTCAGATATTTGATTCTCCCTTCACCGAATGGCTATCTTTCTGGGGTAACAGTAAAGTTATCACAGTTACAACCAAACCTTCTGCTAATGTTCCTGGTTACGCTTATACGATCAATCCGGACAAAAAAGATTTTAACAAGATTCTGGGGGGCATAAATGGGTTGACAACACTCACAAGTCCCGATGGAAAAATGATTCTTTATGGAGACAACAATCTGTCGTTAAGCATACTGAATATAAACACGGGAAGTTCCAGTTTGCTCGGAGTAAAAACTCTGCCGGAAAAATGCGTTTGGGGCAGAGCGAGCGACCTCATTTACTGTGCCGTGCCAAAATTCGCAAACCAGGCGGAATATCCCGACTCTTGGTATCAAGGAGAAATTTCTCTTTCGGACCAAATATGGAAAATAGATGCTATAAGCGGAAACACCACACTCATATTGGATCCGGCCTCTATAAGCGGAGAAGATGTGGACGGTATAAAACTTGCTTTGGATGAAAATCAAAACTATTTATTTTTTGTAAACAAAAAAGATTCCTACCTTTGGGAGCTTGCTCTTAAATAGCTCCGATATATTTAATGACTACCCTGCGAGAGAGCCCTTCACCTTGAGACTCTGTTTTTAAATCGGTCGCATTGGATAAGAATTCATGCACTATTCTGCGTTCAAATGCCGGCATCGGGTCAATTTCTATATTTGACTTGAAATATCGGGCCCTTTCGGCCATCATATGCGCTATTGCGTGAATGTTCTCCACGCGCTTTTTTTGGAAACCGTTGATATCAATCAAAATTCCTAAACCTTCTTTATTGGGCGTGTCTTTGGATTCATCCACTTTTTCTTTACCTTTGGAGGCTTTGGTTTCGATTATTCTGCGAATGAGATGGTTAATGGCAAAAAGCCCTTCGCCTCCGCGTTCCCAAAAAAAATGCGGCTGGCTTACTTCCACCGAAAACCAGGCGGTTTTGTCGCCATTCGATCGAAAAGACGCAGGCTTGTCCTCATCCGTAGAAATTTTATTTACGGGTATCGTGGTTTTCTCAATGAGCTCCTTTATCAAATTTTGGATCTCGGTCTTGTTCATTTTATTGCCTTAAGCGCCAGTTCTTTTTTCCTGTTCGCGTAAATTTGCTGGCCTATAGCGAATATATTACTCGTAATCCAATATAAGGCAACCGCGCCGGAAACACTGTAGGCAATAAAAGCCACAACAAACGGGAAAACATATTTCATCTGCGTTTGCATACTTTTGGTCATATTTTCTTGGAAAGAGCCGGTAGTTTTATCCGGAGTCGCAGGTTTGGGCATAAGGCTTGCTTGGAAGTATTGAGATATGCCCGCCAGTATTGCCAACATTATAATATTCTTCTGGCTGATGTCAAGGATGCCCAGGAAATTCATATTTATATACTGCGGGGCGTGGACGAAAGAATAAAGCAGTCCGCTTTGAAGGTTTATGTCTTTCAAAAAAACATAATAAAGGGCAAAAATTATTGGTATCTGAATTAAAATCAAGAGGCAACCGGAGAACGGGTTGGTTTTGTGGTGTTTGTAAAGTTCAAAAGTCTGTTTGGCTTGTTCTTCTTTGCTTGCTCCATTGTCCTTTATTCTTTTGAGTTCCGGGGCAAGCAGATTCATTTTTATCTGACTTTCAATGGAACGCTGGGAAAGAGGGAACAGTGCGGTTTTGACAAAAAGGGTAAGTAAAATAATGGCAATACCGACGTCTCCGCCTGGGATGACAGAAACCAAAAGGGCCAAGGCATTCAATAACGGCCCGTATAAAATAGTATCCCAAATATTCGACAACATTCTCTCATTCTACCCCGAAGTAAAATTTTTAGCAAAATTTACTACGGGGCAGGTATAAAAATAAAATTAATTATCTCAGTGGATCTATGTGATTTTTTTGCCAAGGATGACAGCGAAGAATTCTTAAAAAACCAAGGAGTGAACCTTTCAAAATTCCGTATTTTTCCAGGGCTTCCCTGGTGTATTCCGAGCAAGTGGGATAAAAGACACAAGAATTATTTTTTAATAAACCAAAAAATTCCAAGAACCTCGTGATTGCCGAGGACAAAAATTTTTGATAAAAATCAATTAATTTTACCAAGTATATTTTTAATTTCATTTTTGATTGTTAAGATATTATCCTGATATTTTTTAAAAACAAAAACACCTAGGGTCCCCGGGGGGAATCGGTTAACACACTCTTTCAGGGCGGAATACCCCTTTCTTCTTAACAGGTTTCTTTTAACGGCCAATTTTGATATGTTTTTTGAAGCGACAAAAGAGATGCGAGGGGGGAGAAAATTGTTATTTATTATAAACCTAAACATAAGATTGGAAGAGTCAATGAATTCTCCTTTTTTGAAAACAAGGTCTACCCCCTTTTTATCCAGCCTGTTTTTTGAGGAAAGCATATTAAACAGTCAGTTTGGCACGTCCTTTTCTCCTCCTCTGTAGAAGCACTTTTTTACCTGTTTTACTCTTGGATCTGACCAAAAACCCGTGGGCCCTGGCTCTCTTTCTCTTTTTGGGCTGATATGTTTGTGACATGGGGAGAGTATATAACATTATCAACAGTTTATCAACATAGTTGGTAAGTTTTTAAAAATTGCATAAAAAAATAGTGTAGTATAATCTTAACCGATGGATATAAAACAACTTTGGAAAAATTGTCTGGTTGAAATTGAGGCTGGTATTTCCAAGGCTAATTTCAGCACCTGGTTTAAAAATACCTCTATTTTAAAGGAGGAAGAAGGGGTTATTTATGTCGGGGTACCGAATGAATTCGTCCGCGATTGGTTGAAAAACAAGTATCATAAACTCATCACCAAAACCATAGCCGGCACATACGAAAATATGAGAGCTGTGGAATATGTTATTTCCAAAGTAGAAACAGGCAAACAGGAGTTATCCAAAACAAATGAAGTTTATATAAATAAAGAGTTGCCGTTAAGGGATTTATATATAAACCCGGAGGATAATTTGAACCCGCGTTATCGTTTTGATTCGTTTATTGTTGGGTCTTTCAACGAACTGGCTTATGCCGCCTCTCAGGCGATAATAGAAAATCCGGGGACTAAATACAACCCGTTTTTCGTTTATGGAGCCACTGGACTCGGCAAAACGCATCTAATACAGGCGATAGGAAACACCATAAAGGATAAATATCAAAACAAGAAGGTTCATTATTTGACCCTGGAAAAATTCGCCACCGATTTTATAAATTCGTTGCAAAACAACAAAGCGAATTCTTTTAAGGAAAAATACCGCAAATATGACCTTTTAATAATAGATGATATACAATTCATCGGTAAAATGGAAAAAATCCAAGAAGAGTTGTTTCACACGTTCAACACTTTCTACGAAAATAATAAACAGATTATTTTTTCCTCCGACAAACACCCCAATTATATCCCGGAGCTGGCGGACCGCCTTAAGTCCCGTTTTGCAGCCGGAATGATTGTGGATGTCTCAGAACCGGAATACGAATCCCGCCTCGCAATCTTGAAAGTAAAATTAAAAGAATTCAATGTCGATTTGGAAGAAGACCTAATAGAATATGTTGCAGGAGTTATACAAGGCAATATCCGTGAACTCGAGGGAAGCTTGAATACTATAATTTGCCAGTATCGCTTAAAAAATAGGCCCCTTTCGGTACCGGAAGTTAAAAACCTGTTAAAAAACAACGTAAGACCAAAGAAAAACGTAGCAATAAAAGATGTGGTAAAAATAGTAAGTGATTATTACTCTTTGGAGGAATCTTCGGTTTATGAAAAAACCAGAAGAAAAGAGATAGTAAAAGCGAGACAGGTGGTAATGTATCTGCTTCGGGAAGACTTCAATGTGTCGTATCCGTTAATCGGGCAAAAATTGGGCGGAAAGGACCACACAACAGTAATACATTCGTATTTAAAAATCAAGGCGGATTTAAAGAGTGATCCGCAGTTGTTGCAGGAACTAGAACAAATAAGGATTATGTTTAAATAATTATCAACAACAAATTAGAAGGTAGTGCCAAAAACAAACCCAACAAACAACCATAAAAGGACTGCATGTATCACATTTATTCACTTACCAACACCACTAATAATATTAATAGATTAAATATATAAAGTAATAAACATATGAAAGTAGAATGTGGAATAGAAAAACTCAAAAACGGGATTTTACAAACAGAAAGAGTTACGGGTAAAAATCTAACATTACCCATCTTAAGTTCTATCCTCCTTATTGCCTCAGGAAAATCCTTAAAGCTTCGCGCCACCAATCTAAGTCTCGGTGTTGAGGTTGAGATTCCTGCTAAAATTGAAAAAGAAGGAATTGTGGCCGTTTCCGGAACAACTCTGGCGGGCATTTTTTCCAATATTTTTCAAAACGAAAACATACGGCTTGAGGGTGAAGGGGGAAATTTAGTGATTAAGGCAAAAAAAAGCAGGATAAAATTAAAAGGCCAGACATACGAAGACTTTCCCACAATACCGCTAGTTGAAGGGAAGACTTTTGAAACAGAATCCAAAAAGTTAGTAGATGGCATAAAGTCGGTATATTATAGTTCTTCCGTGTCCGACATAAAACCGGAAATTTCGAGTGTCTATATGTATTCCAGTGGTGATAGTTTAGTGTTTGTTTCAACAGACTCTTTCAGGTTGGCAGAGAAAAAAATAAAAGTCAAGGGAATCGAGGATGTTCCAGGTATTCTTATCCCCTTTAAGAACATACCAGAAATACTAAGGATTTTTGGAGAAGTAAAAGACGCGGTAAGGATTTGTTTCAATAAGAACCAGATTTCTTTTTCTTCTGAAAATGTCTACCTGACATCGAGAGTTATAGACGGGGTTTTCCCCGACTACCGCCAGATTATCCCGAAAGAATTCAGGGTTGAGGCCGTGGTTCTGAAGCAGGATTTATTGAATGCGCTCAAGCTTTCCAATATTTTTTCGGATAAATTCAATCAAATAAATCTTTTAGTTAAAACCAAGGACAAGATTTTTGAGCTTTCTTCCCAAAACAACGAGGTTGGGGAAAATAAAACGTTTTTGGATGCCGCCATAAAAGGAGAAGACGTCTCGCTTGGTTTTAATTACAAATATTTTCTCGATTGTTTTCAATCCATAAACACGGATAGTGTATCCATCAGATTGAATCAATCTTCAAAACCAATGGTGATATCGGGTAACTCCGACAACTCCTTTATTTATCTCATAATGCCAATGAACAGATGATTGAAATAAAAGATCTTCTTCTTCGTTTTAACAACCTCCTTCTTTCCGAAGAAATTAAGAAAAACTCGGTTGCAGACACCTTGTATGGTGTTGTTGGATTGCGCGTAAAACTCGAGGATATAAAAATAAAAAACAATACGGTTTATTTAAACATAAAACCTATTTACAAGAATGAGATTTTCCTTAAAAAAGACAAGATTGACTTGAAACTAGA
>CAYIHB010000002.1:0-20653 GCA_964363165.1 uncultured Candidatus Saccharibacteria bacterium | reverse complement strand
CTATTTACAAGAATGAGATTTTCCTTAAAAAAGACAAGATTGACTTGAAACTAGAAGAAAACCTAGGTCGGTCCCGCCCACGAAAGGTAATATAATTATTTATTCTTTTACCTTAAAGGTTGAAACGCTTTCCGTACGGTTATAAACCGCATCATAAGAGATTATCCTCAATTGGTTTTCGTATCTTAAATTATCCAATTCTTCCGGAATGAAGGAAAAATTGAACGGCGTCTTAATCGTATCCACAAAGACGTCGTTTATAAATATATCCATTTTTTGAAGAGGAAAAGAGCCGGAACTTGTTATTTTCAGTTGTATTCTTTGGTTAGAGGGGTATTCCAATACCGCATCCGGTTCAATTATTGAAACAACCGGAACGGATACGCTGGTGTGCACATCGTCTGCTTGTGTGGGTTTTTCGGCCCAGGTCGTTATTGGGTATTTTCCCTTATTTTGCGCCCACCAATCTTGTACCGGAATTTCCCAGTGGTTAAACTGCGAATTGTCGCCGGGGTTTTGTGGAGGAGTCCCTAAAATATTATCCTTGTCCAGCCAGTAAAGAATGGAATGCACGTTAGTTATTACCTTCTCTTGCATGGTTTCTTTGGGCGTAAGGTCGCTCGCCAGTTTTCCGGATATTTTGTCTATGAAAAAGTTTTCGTTGCCCTGCCAATATCCGCGTAATACGGGTTTTACCGTTTTTGAATCGACTTCCAGATTCGGTTTTTCGAATTTTTCATTCGGTAAAATTTTCAATGCCTCGTTCACGAATTTATTCCAAATCGGACCGGCCACCGCCACTCCTCCTTTTTTCATGGGTTTGTTGTCGTTATTGCCCGCCCAGGTGCCGATGACGATTGAAGGAGTATAACCGATAGTCCAAGCATCTTTATTGTTGTTTGTGGTACCCGTTTTCACAGCCACGTCTTTTCCAGGTATGAGCAGTACAGAAGACGAACCAAAGGTTGGAGCGCGGGCAGCATTATCGGAAAGTATGTCCGAAATGGTTAAGGCGGTATTTTTAGGCAGAACCTCTTTTGGGTTTGGAATATATTCTTCCAAGGTGTTCCCGCCCATATCTTCAATTTTCAAAATGCCGGTATACTGATTTCTCACGCCGTTGTTCGCGAAGACGCCGTAGGCAGAAGTCATATCAAGCAAAGAGACGTTACCCCCCCCGATAACTAAAGTAAGCCCATAATGACCCACATCAACCAGAGTGCTGATCCCCATATCTTCCGCTGTTTTTAGCGAATCGGAAAGTCCCGCCAGATAAAAAAGCTTGACCGCCGGAATGTTTATTGATTGAGCTAAGGCACTTCGCAAAGAGATCGGTCCCCGGTATTTTCTGTCATAGTCGTCCGGCATATAACAATCTTTTTGATTGTGTCCGGGCAACGCCTTGCCGTAGGCGTCGCAGGTCGTTTGGAATTCCGTAGGCAGATCAAAGAGCACCGTGTCGGGAGTAAAATCCTTATTGAAGGCCGTGGCGTAAATAAAAGGCTTGAAAGAGGAACCTGGCTGTCTGCCCGGACTATCCGCAGTCGCGACATTAAAATTACCATCTACCGTTTTATCGAAATAATCTCTGGAACCTATCATTGTTAAAATCTGTCCGGTTTTTGGATCTATTGCCACAAGCGCGGCGTTACTGCCGTTCCAGTCTTTTTCATTTTGTAGAGCACCGTCTTTTACTATTTGTTCTCCTTTTTCCTGCAAATTATAATCGAGAGTCGTGGTTACCTTGAGTCCACCTTGTTCCACTAACTCGTTCCCGTATTTTTGTTCCAGATAATCCTTTATAAAAAAAACAAAATGGGGAGCCTTGATGCCGACAGTCGCCTGGGGGGCGAAGTTTACGACCTCGTTTTTTGCCGCGTTGTATTCCGCCTGGGAGATGAATTTAAGCTCTAACATTCTGGAAAGAACCAAATTCTTTCTGGCCTCCAGCTTGTCTCTGTTTTTCCCGTAAGGCGACAACAAAGTCGGGGACTGTGGAATCGACGCCAGATACGCGGCTTCCGCAAGCGTCAGACCTTGCGCATCTTTGTCAAAATAAGTTTTGGACGCTTCTTCGATTCCATAAACGTTTCCGCCGTATGGGTTTTCATTCAAATAGTGTTCCAATATTTTTTCTTTTGGCAACGACTGATCTATTTTTATAGCCAAGACCCACTCTTTTATCTTTCTGGTAATAGTTTGTTTGGAGGTCAGAAGCGTATTTTTGACCAACTGCTGGGTTATAGTTGAACCGCCCTGTGTTTTGCCCCCACTGCTGAATAGATTGGACAGTGTTGCTCGGACAATTGAAGTTATTCTTATTCCTCTGTGGTTATAAAACTCGGAGTCTTCAATAGCGACAGTCGCATTCTTGATATTTGCACTCATTTGTTCGAAAGGGATATCCGTCCTTTTTATATCGTTATGTATATCATACAACAAAACTTGACCCGTGCGGTCGTATATTTTGGTGGAGTTTATCACTTTTCTATCCTCGAACGATTGAAAATCCGGAATTTTCAGGGAAGAAACCCAAATAATAAAGAATCCGGCAGTCAAAACAAAAACACTGACCACCAGAAGCAATAAATTTTTTGGAATTTTTGTTTTTTTATGCCCTTCTTCCATTCCTTTAATCATAGCAGAAAAATATTTATTTTGTAGCGGGTTTTTAAAATTTTAGGATGCGTGTTATAATGCTTTTCTATGAAGAGCATTACGGATAAAGACAAAATAGATGAAATATTTACCCGCGGGGTAGGAGAATTTGTCGACCCCGAAGGAAAATTTTGCAAAAAACTGGAAACCAACCCCGAAAAAGTGGTTATTAAATTCGGAGTTGATCCAACACGGCCCGACCTGCATTTAGGCCATGCGGTTATTTTACGAAAACTGAGGCAGTTACAAGACCTGGGTTGTAAAATTGTTTTTCTCATAGGCGACTACACGGCTCAAATAGGAGATCCAACCGGAAAAGACAAAACCAGATTGGAAATTGAGCAGAAAGAGATAGACAATAACATGAAAACCTACCTCGAACAAGTAGACAAAGTTTTATCCACACAAAAAGATGTATTTTCTTGGATTCGGAACTCAGATTGGTTTACATCGGTAACGGATATACAACCCAGTCCTGGTTTGAAGATCAATTTTTCAAGAGGCAATAAGATGTTTGGTGTTTTTGATGCGAATTCTTTTATTGGCAAGGCTTTGCTTTTTGAAAAAACAAGGATGCAAGAAACCCACTTGAAAAATAGTGTTGTTCACAGCGTTTCCTTGAGTTTTGTCCTTAATACTTTGAGAAAGATAAGCCACAACCGCTTGATTGATAGAAATATGTTTAAAGAAAGATTGGGAAATAATGAGGAATTATTTATGCATGAAATGCTTTATCCTGTTTTACAGGGGATTGACTCTATTATATTGGCCAGAATTTACAATTCTTGTGATTTGGAAGTTGGCGGCACAGACCAACATTTTAATATGCTTATGGGAAGACAGGTAATGAGCATACATAAACAAGAACCCCAAGCCGTATTGTCTTTTAAACTCCTTGAGGGGACAGATGGTAAAGAAAAAATGTCGAAAAGTTCCGATAATTATATTGGTATTACCGACGAACCCAATGATATGTACGGTAAAGTAATGTCCATACCGGATTCCTCGATCGGAAATTATTTTGAACTATGCACCTTCACCCCGATAGACGAGGTTGAAGAGATACGAAAGAAAATTAAGAAAGGGTCGGTTAATCCGAAAGACACCAAAATGAATCTGGCCAAGCAGATAGTCGAGATTTATCACGGAAAGGACAAGGCCGTGAAGGCCGAAGAAAATTTCGTCCAAACTTTTCAAAAAGGAGAAATTCCAGAAGAAATGACGGAAATTGTGTCCGCTAAAAATGAAAATTTGATGGAACTGGTGGTCAAAAAGGAAATTGTGTCGTCTAGAGCGGATTTTCGAAGGTTGGTCGAGGAAGGGGCTGTTCATAATATGGATACCGGCGAGCAGATTTCAGATACGACTTTTACTCCAAGACCAGGACAGAAATTTAAAATAGGTAAGAGAAGATTTATAAGAATTAAATAAAAAACCGTCCTTCAAGAAATTCAGGACGGTTTTTTTTATTCAGTGATATTTGCTGTCAGGGTCGTCCTCTTCATATTCTTCCGGTACCTCTTCTAGTGGTTCTTCCAGATCCAACGATTTCTCTTCTTCGTCCAAATCCGGATCACTCATCATCAAGGCGTCATCATCGTAACTCATAATACAAAATTTTTTACGTTTATTAAACGACCTATTGTTAATTCACTACTTTGTATCAAAATCCAAAACAGTTGGCAATAGAATATGTGGATAAGTCTAAAACCTCATACGCGCAAAGGCTGTTAGAGCTATGGCGATAGCATCCAATTCGTCATCAGATTTCTTTAAATTATCTATTTGAACTAATATTTTCACCATTTTCATCACTTGTTCTTTGTTTGCTTTTCCATAACCGGTTGTGGCTATTTTTATCTGGAGAGGAGAAGCTTCAAAAATTTTCAACCCGCCCAGCGACGCTTCGTAGATAACAGCTCCGCGCACTTCCGCTACGCGCATCACTGTTTTTTGATTGGTGGCAAAAAACAAAGTTTCGATAGCCAAAATTTCCGGCTTGAACCTTTTTATTATATTCCTTACTTCTTTCCCGACCATAAATAATCTTTCAGGAAACTCCAACTTGGCCGAAGTTTTGAAACACTCGGAAAACAGGACTTTTTCCTTTCTGTCGCTTTTATTTTTCTCGAGTATGGCGACACCCAATCTTTCAAACCCCGGATCTATTCCTAAAATTCTCATAGTATTTATTCCGCGTTAGTATAAACGTCTTGGACATCGTCCAGTTCCTCCAACTCGTCCACAAGCTTATCCAACAATTCCAAGTCGGTGTCGGAAAGGACGATCGTGCCGGTTGGTTTCCAGATCAGCCCTTCGGGAGTATTTTCTTTGGCGAAGGCCCAAGCGACAGATCCGATGCCGGCCAGGGCAAAACCGTTTTTGGACAAAATATGCTTTATGTCCTGAGCAGTTCTGTTTCTGCTGTCGGTCAGTGTTTCAATGATTATACCCACGCCCCCGGGCCCGTATGTTTCATAGGTTATCTTTTCCATATGGGCGCCCGGTTCGCTGGCTTTTTTAATGGCTCTTTCAATGACATCCTTGGGCATATTTACTTTTTTTGCTTTTTCAACCGCTACCCGCAGTCCTGGCGAATCTTTTCCTCTGGACAATTTCGCTTCTACGGCTATATAGCGCACCAGTTTAGAAAAAATCTTGCTCTTCTTTGAGTCGGTTATCGCTTTCTTGTGTTTTATCTGCGCCCATTTATTGTGTCCGGACATAATTATAAAAGTTTGTCTTGTTTCTCTTTTTTATATTCAAAACCCAAATGCTTGTACGCTTTTTCCGTGGCCACTCGCCCGCGGAAAGTGCGTTCCAACAGACCGAGTTGAATTAGATAGGGTTCTATGACTTCTTCCACCGTGGCTTCTTCTTCGGACATGGCGGCGCCTATTGTTTTCAACCCTACCGGTCCGCCTTTGAATTTTTCGATCAATACCTCCAAAAATTTTCTGTCCGATGAATTCAGGCCGATATCGTCAACTGCCAGCATATTGAGCGCCTCTCTGACCGTTTTCTGGTCCAAACTTTTTTTGTGCACCTGCGCGAAGTCACGGGCCCTCTTCAAAAAGTAATTGGCCGTGCGGGGAGTGAACCGGCTACGCTTGGCAATTTCCTTCAAAGCTCCTTCATCCAGTTTTGTTTTCAGTAATTTGCTTGATCTCTTTACAATTTCGGCTATTTCTTCGTTTGAATAGAATTCCAGCCTGAAAACTCCTCCGGAAAAACGCGAACGAAGAGGGGAAGAGACAAGTGCCACTCGGGTAGTCGCCGCGATTAGGGTAAAAGGCGGAAGATCCAGCTGGATAGTTCTGGCCGAAGGCCCTTTGCCGATGATAATATCCAAGACGCCGGATTCCATAGCCGGGTAAAGTATTTCTTCCACTACTTTGTTGAGTCTGTGAATCTCGTCTATAAAAAGGATGTCGCCGGAAGAAAGATTAGTCAGAATAGAAGCCAAGTCGCCGACTTTTTCTATGGCCGGACCGGAAGTTATTTTCATCTGTTTGCCCGTTTCCTTGGCTATGAGATGCGCTAGGGTAGTTTTCCCTAATCCCGGCGGTCCGTAAAAAAGGATGTGTTCCGGAATATGACCTCTTTCTTCGGCAGCTCGTAGAAGGATTTTGACGTTGTCTTTTATGTGTTTTTGACCAATATACTCTTCCCAGCGGGTCGGCCGGAGGGTAATGTCCAGAACGGACTCGTCCTCTGTTTCGTTTTTAGCCTTATTTTTCACGGTTTTTTACTCCTAACCCGTAGTGAGATTTCTCAAATCTCTACTACCTGGTTGACATTAATTTCATAGTATGCTATACTATGCGGGTAGTACATTTATCAACACAGTATCAACATAGCTATTAACATTATAGCATTTGCTTGATTTCTTATATAGTATAATTCGTCTGTAGAGGTTTGAACTTTTTATTTTAAGAAGACACTAATCTCTAAGCAATCAGCCCTTGGTTATACAAATTTGCATAGGACGTTCTGGCGCTCTCGCGAGTCCCTGGGGTTATCCTTTAATGATTTGTTACTTTTGGGGCTTGGCTCCAAAAGGATTGTTTAGAGATTAGTGTTTTTTTATTTCTATTCTTCCAGCAAGTCAACTACGCTTTGCACTTCCTCAAAGGAGGTAATTCCATTCAGCATTTTTACGATTCCGTCCTGGCGCATAGAAAGTATTCCCTGCGCTCTGGCGATTCTTTTTATTTCGCGCTCGCTCGGGTTTTGCGGAATTATTTTTTCTATCGCTTCATCGGTTTTGATCGCCTCAAATATTCCTATTCGCCCCTTATAACCTGTCATATTGCACTCTTCGCAACCGACGGGAGTAAAAAGTTTGACGGGTGCCCTGGGATCTATTTTATAATTTGTAAGACTTTTGCCTTCCTCTTTTATTCCGTCCATTATTGATTTTAATATTTTGGATTGTTTTTCTGTAGGCGATTTTTCAACCTTGCAACGAGTACAGAGTTTTCGGACCAGACGTTGGGCAATAGACAAAGACAAGGCCGAGACCATAATTTTGGGATTGGCACCCAGGTCAATCAAACGGGGAATGACTCCGGCAGCGTTGTTGGTATGGAGCGTGGAGAAGACCATATGCCCGGTTAAAGCCGATTCTATGGCGGTTTTGGCGGTTTCCGCGTCGCGGATTTCACCGATCATTACCACATCCGGATCCTGACGCAACCCCGAGCGCAAACCTTCCAAAAAATCATAACCTTTGTCCGGATTTACTTGGGTTTGAGTTATGCCCGGCAAATGATATTCAACCGGATCCTCAATGGTTATTATTTTTATTTCCGGAGAATATATTCTCCTTAGAAATGCGTAGAGGGTCGTTGTTTTTCCGGAGCCGGTCGGGCCGGTAACCAAAATCAAACCGTTCGGTTTTGCTATTTCTTGCTCTATTACGGAAAAGAGAAACGGTTCTATTCCTATGTCTTTCAAATCTATTTGAATGGATTTGGGATCCAGTATGCGCATGACAATCGATTCGCCGTATGCTCCGGGAATAAGAGAAGTACGGATGCTTATTTCCTCTTTGTCTTCCATAATACTGAAACGCCCATCTTGTGCTATTTTTGTGGTTAATTTCATTCCCGAAAGGAGTTTGATTCGCGAATTGAACAGATGATAAATATTATTTTCAAAAAACATGACATCATGAAGGATGCCGTCCAGCCGAAGTCTTAATCTGCTCCTGTCTTTTTCCGGTTCGATATGAACATCGGAAGCTTTTATGGCTATGGCTCCGGCCAGTATTATCTCGAGCATTTTGGAAATTTTATGTATCGGATTTCCTTCAGTCGTTTCCCCGATCAATCTCTCCACGTCTTTCATTGTTTTAATACCTTTTCCGATTTCTCTCAAAACACTGCCGGAGATATCCAATCCTCCGATTTTTGAACTTTCCGCCAATGAAAGTTCCTTGTATCTGGCCCAAACTTTTTCCAGAGAGGCCATTGATATCATATAAAAAGTAGGGATCAAGTTCTGCCTTTCTATCTGATCTTTGAGTTTTGCCAAAAGATCGTCCGAAGGGGAACGTACGCCGATGAAAATATTTTTCCCAAAAAGCTTAAAGGGCGCGACTTTCAACTCGCGGGCATCCTTCTCGGATATTGCCCGAAGCGCTTCGTTGTCCGTGCCTAAACGGGCGAGGTCTATATAAGGGAGCTTGTATTTTGATTCCGCCAATACCGCTACCAGTTCTTCTTCCTCCTGCTTATGCAGCTCGTCCAGTTGTTTATTTTGTTTTTCTTCGTCAAAAGTCGCCATTAATAATAAATTATAGCTTAAATGGTATAATTTACACAATGGTTAAAGAAAATAAAACATTAGTGCTGCTGGACGCCCACGCTATAATACACCGTGCCTATCATGCCTTGCCCGAGTTTTTATCGTCCAAAGGCGAACCGACAGGCGCGCTCTACGGGCTTTCCAGCATGTTGATGAAAATAATTACCGACCTGAAACCGGATTACATAGTGGCCTGTTATGATTTACCGCAGAAAACCTTCAGGCACGAGGCCTATGAAGAGTACAAAGCGGGCAGGGCAAAAACCGAGGACGCCCTTATTTTACAGTTGAAAAATTCCCGCCAGATATTTGACGCTTTTAGCATTCCCATCTACGACAGCCCGGGATTTGAAGCGGACGATGTGTTGGGTACGATAGTGGAAAAGTTAAAAGAAGATAAAAGTATGAATATAATAATCGCGTCGGGAGATATGGATACGATGCAATTAGTGGACGGGCAAAGAGTGAAGATTTACACTTTGAAAAAAGGAATTAACGACACTATTTTGTATGACGAAGATAAAGTTCTCGACAGATTCGGGTTTAAGCCGAAACTTTTACCGGATTATAAAGGCTTGAGGGGAGATCCATCGGATAATATCATCGGGATCAAGGGTGTCGGAGAAAAAACCGCGACCAATCTGATTGCAAACTTCGGAACCATAGAAGAAATTTATAAAAAAGTAAAAAAGGACGAAAGCGCTTTTATCAAAGACGGCATTTCCCCCAGAATACTGGAACTTATAAAAAACAACGAGGAGGAAGCTTTATTTTCAAAAACTTTGGCCAAAATCAGAACCGATGCGCCGGTTAATTTTACATTACCCCCAAAAACTTTTTGGGAGAATGCGGATTTGAAGAAAATTGAAAATGTCTTTTCCGAATTCGAATTCAGGAGCTTGTTTGCGCGCCTGAAAAATTTTTTTGCGGGGAAAAAATTGGGGAAAGAAAGTTTTGGAGTCGGTCTGGCTGGGGTAGGGGACCCAGAGAACCGAGGACCCGAGAAAACTTTGCTTTCTCCAATTTCTTCCGAAGAGCTTCAAGAGACGTCTATTGCCCTTTGGCTTCTTAATTCGGACATAGCAGATCCTTCTTTGGAAGATATTTTGCTTTTTGCCAAAACCGACTCTTTCGAAACAGCGCGCAAACGTATTCTTGAACAATTGAAAGAAAAAAAATTGGACAAAGTGTATGAAGAAATAGAAAAACCCATAATGCCCATAGTAAAAAAAATGCAGGACTGGGGCATACTTATAGACAAAAAATATTTTGGAAACCTATCGAAAGAATACCACAAAGAACTGGATAAACTTACCGCAAAAATATACAGAATGGCCGGAACGGAATTCAATATCAATTCCCCGAAACAACTGGGTGAAGTTATTTTCGGCAAAATGGGTATGAAATCAAACAAGAAAAAAAGCGCCAGTGGATCTTTTTCCACCAAAGTTTCGGTCTTGGAAGAATTAGAAGAAAACAACCCGATAATAAAAGAAATATTATCCTACAGAGAATTGCAAAAACTTCTTTCCACTTATATAGACGTAATTCCCAAGATGGTCGCCGAGGACGGTCGTTTGCACGCCAAATTTCTGCAAAACGGCACAACTACAGGGAGATTTTCTTCGCAGGATCCGAATTTACAGAATTTGCCGATAAAAACGGAGTTGGGTAAAAAAATACGGGATGGATTTGTCGCGGAAAAAGGTTGCAAACTCTCCGCGTATGACTACAGCCAAATCGAGCTTCGGGTGATAGCTATACTTTCGGGGGATAAAAAAATGACGCAAATATTCCGCGAAGGAAAAGATATTCATGCGGGAGTGGCGTCTTTTGTTTTTGGCGTGCCCATGGAAAAGGTAGACGGTGAAATGCGCCGCAAGGCGAAAGTGATAAATTTTGGAATCATTTACGGTATGGGAGTTTCATCTTTGCGTAAAAGTTTGGGGAGTACCCGTCCCGAGGCGCAGAAATTTTATGATAATTATTTTAAACAGTTCTCCGGCGTGCGGGACTACTTGGAAAAAGTAAAAGTTTTTGCGGAGAAGAATTTCTACACGGAAACATTATTCGGCAGGCGCAGATATTTCCCGAATATAAACTCCAGAATCCCGTTTTTGAAAAATATGGCTGAACGTACCGCCACCAATGCGCCGGTTCAAGGCACGGCCACAGCCGACATAATAAAACTTGCAATAAGATATACGGAAGAGGATTTGAAAAAAGCAGGTTTGTTGGGCAAAACTCATCTTGTGCTCCAGATACATGACGAATTGGTTTATGAGATAGAAGACAAGGCACTTTCGGAAGCCGAAAAAATAATAAAAAACGCCATGCAGACGGTTCTTGGAAGGTCATATTTACATTATAAAACCGACATTCCTTTGGTAGTGCATTCCGGTTCCGGGAGCAATTTGGGAGAAGTTAAGTGACAAATTTTGTGATATAATAAAAAAATGGAAGTGGGAAAGACAACAGAACAATTCGGCAGCCAAAACCCTCATAAAAACAAGGTGCATAAGATTCTAGCGCACTCCTATCTCTTTTATTTTATCTCTTTTTTGGCGGGTCTTTTTCTGGATTTTGTTTTTCCACTCAGGATTTTTAAAAGCTCCGCTAGCTTGTCAATAGGCACTATATTTTTAATTCTTGGAACATTTTTGATACTTTGGGCGCAAAAATCTTCCCTTAATTTGCAAAAGGAAAAGGAAAACATAAATAAAGAAAGATTTTTCCATGGACCCTATCGCTATACCCGAAGCCCGACGCATTTTGGACTTTTTCTCTTAATATTGGGTTTTGGAATTATAACCAATTCTTTATTTGTGGTTATTTTTTCGATAGTTTCTTTTTTTATCACTAAATTTATTTTTATTAAAGAGGAAGAAAGAATTCTGGCCGAAAAATATGGTACTCCTTATTTAGAATACAAAAAATCGGTTAAATTTTAATATGATTTATCTTTTCTGTGGCGATGATGTCAAAAACAAACATTCTAGTTATGAAAAGTTTATGAAATCTATGCCAACCGGCATGGAAACTTTTTTTATCGGCAAAAATGATTTTGATCCGATGGAGATAGAAAGTTTTTATTCTGGATCCGGGCTTTTTTTCAAAAAGTGCGCGGTGGTTTTCACGAATATTTTTGAAAAAGAAGAGACACTGGAGTTTGTTTTGGATAAATTGAATCTTATCGGCCAGTCCGGAAATGATTTTGTTTTTATAGAAGGGAAATTGAATAAACCCGTATTGGATGCTTTTAAAAAAGCCAGAGCCGAAATCAACGTTTTTGAATTACCAAAAGAAAAAAAAGAAAAATACAATAATTTTTTATTGGCTAATGCATTTGAGGACAGGGATAGGTTTCATTTATGGATTTATTTCAGACAGGCCTTGGAAAACGGGGCGGCGATGGAAGAACTTATAGGTATTCTCTTTTGGAAAGCCAAAGATATGATTTTGAAAAAGGATTTCGGCAAATATTCTCTATCAGAACTCGAAAATTTTGCGGGCAAACTTTCCTATCTTCTGCCAGAGGCGCGCAAAAATGGCCTTGATACCGAGTCGGTTTTTGAGCGGTTTTTGCTTGAAGCTTTTTAAAAATCTGTTAGTATGACAATATCTATTCGGTAAATAGAATATCCGCCCGTAGCTCAGCTGGTAGAGCAGCTCCCTTTTAAGGAGAAGGTCCTCGGTTCGATCCCGAGCGGGCGGACAAGCGTTGGAGTTATAATATATCTATGAATAAAATTACCGAGCTGGAAAAACTTAGGTTAGAAATGGAAGAGGATAAGAAATTACCACTCCAGGAATCTAATCTTGTTTTCGGCGAAGGAAATCCCGATTGTGAGGTTCTTTTTATCGGCGAGGCTCCCGGTTTTAACGAAGATGTTCAAAAACGTCCATTTGTCGGCCGAGCTGGGCAATTGTTGCGCAAAAACATCCGCGATTTGGGCTGGGGGGAGGGAGATGTTTATATCACCAATATTGTAAAACGCCGCCCGCCGGAGAATCGCGACCCGAATGAAGAGGAAATTGAAAAATACAAACCCTACCTGGCGCGGCAGATAGAGATTATTTCTCCCAAAATTGTAGTTCCGCTCGGCAGGTTTTCCATGAATTATTTTTTGCCTCTGGCTAAAATTACCCGCGACCAAGGCAAATTGTTTGACGTTAATGGACATTTTATATTACCCATGCTCCATCCCGCGGCCGCGCTTCGGGGAAACGAAGCCATGAAAACTTTCGAAGACACTTTTTTGAAATTGCCGGCCGTGCTTGAGAAAATCAAATCCGGTAAATTCGGAGAAGTCAAACCGGAACAAGTTCAAAAACAGCAAAAACTTGAAGATGTCCAGTCCAGGCTTTTTTAGTGAAATAATGAGAAAAAATTGGGAAAACATTTTGATTATCCACAATGTCAGAAGCGTAACCAATGTCGGCTCAATGTTTCGGACTGCCGATGCGGCGGGTATAGATAAAATTTATCTAACGGGTTATACACCCTCTCCACTCGACCGTTTCGGAAGAATTCGCAGAGATATGGCCAAATCCGCGCTGGGAGCCGAAAAATTCGTATCATGGAAATATAAAAAAAATTTGCCATCGTTGCTTGATAAGTTTAGAAGAGAAAAATATCTAATCGTGGGTATTGAGCAGGCGAAAAATTCCGTTGATTACAAAAAGGTAAAATTGAGGGAGAAAAATGCTTTTATTCTGGGCGCCGAAGTTTCGGGTATTCCTCAAAATATCCTTAAAAAATGCGATATAATTGCCGAAATTCCGATGCGGGGCAAGAAAGAGTCCCTGAATGTTTCTGTCGCCTGCGGGGTTGTTCTTTTTAGGGTGCTTGGTGTATAGGACAAAAATGTGCGCTGCGGCCGTTTATCATTTTTCTTTTTATAATTCCTTTGCACCTCTTCTTCCTGCATTTTTCTCCGGTGCGCCTGTAAGCCTCATGATAAAGTTGGAATTTACCCTTTCCGCCCGATATATTTATATAATCGGACATCGAGTCTCCACCCAGTTTTATACTTTTAGTTAAAATCTCCCGCATTGCCTTGAATATCTCCTTGAATTCCTGCTCTTTTATTTTTGAGACCTTTCTTTCCGGATGGACAGTAGTTTGCCAGAGTATTTCGTCCGAATAAATATTGCCTATGCCGGCTATCACCATTTGGTCCATTAAAACCGTTTTTATTTTTCCCTTCGGTTTCTTTTTCAATCTTTCTATGAAATTTTTCAGGGTAAAGTTTCTATCCAAAGGTTCCGGACCTATTCCTTTCAGATGTTTAGAATCGTGGGCTGTTTTGGTGTCGAGCAAAGTTATTTTCCCGAACTTGCGAATATCCGAAAAAGCCAGAAATTTACCGTTCGATAGGGCAAAAAGAAAGTGGACGTATTTATCGCGGTTATTATAAAGCAGATGCCCGGTCATTTTCATATGAATCAGAATGGTTTTTCTGCCGGACAAATTTATTAGGATATTTTTTGCCTGCCTCTCTACGGATTTGATCTTTTTGTTTTTTACTTCTTTTTTGAAAGATATGAAATATTTCGGATTTGCGACCGCCTCGTGTTGGCGCTTGTCTTTGGTCGCAAGATCCGTCCAAACATCCTTTATGGTGAGACCCAGCACTTTTTTTCTTAGGCCTCTTACTGTTGTTTCCACTTCCGGTAATTCTGGCATGGTATGATTATACAATGATAATGAAAAGGCCACTATTCACAATGTTTGTTTTTTTGGTAATTTTTCTTTTGCTCATTTTTCAAACCGCAGCAGCTTCGCCGGTTAAGATTTTACTGGTTCCCGGGCATGATAATGAAGTCTGGGGGGCGCAGTATGGAAATATAAAAGAAGCCGATATGAATTTGGTGTTAGCAACGCGGATTTACAATATTCTTAAAAAAGATAAAAGATTCGAAGTTTGGATTACCCGCGACAGCATGGGTTATACCAAAGAATTTGCGGATTATTTTTCCTTGCACCAACAGGACATACTTTCTTTTGAAAAAGATTCCAAGAAAAAATTGCAGAATGAAATCAAGAGCGGGACTTTCGTCAAAAAAACGGAAATAAAACACAATAAAGCTTCCGAGGACATGGTCGTCAGACTTTACGGCATAAACAAATGGGCGGACGATAATAAAATAGACGTGGTAATTCATATTCATTTTAACGATTATCCGCGCAAGAACAAATGGGTGGTAGGAAAGTACAAAGGTTTCACTATTTATGTACCGGACGGGCAAATGGCTAATTCCAAAGAAAGCACGAAATTCGCCAAAAGTATATTCTCCCAACTTTCCCAAAAATACGTTCCGAGCGATTACAAAAAAGAACTGAGAGGGCTTGTTCCCGACCAGAATCTGATCGCTCTGGGTTCCAATAATACCCTTACTGAAGGCGTCCGGTCCGTTTTAATAGAATACGGCTATATTTATAGGTTCGGGAACAGCGTTATGCGCCACCAAGCGTATGTCAGCATGGCTAACCTTACTGTCGCGGGAATAACCGATTACTTTTTCGGGAAATAATAAATATTATTCCTCATTTATTTCCTTATTTGTTACTTAGAATTTTCAGAGCTTCGCGGATTTTTGCGTTCGTGTCTGCGCTTGAAGATACTTTCTTCAGAGCTTCCCGTGCTTCAGTCTGGGAATAGCCGAGAGACTTTAGCGCTTCCAGAGCATCGAGTTCTTCTTGGAGAGAGGCACCCGTTTTGCTTACTCTCATTTTATCCCTTAATTCAATGACTATTTTTTCCGCGGTTTTCCTGCCTATGCCCGATATCTTCGTCAGATAGGCCGTATCTCCCGTGCCGATGGCTCTCTTTAATGTTTCAATTGAAGCAACACCCAAAATATTAAGAGCGCCCTTCGGCCCGATGCCGGAAACATTTATAAGCATCTCAAAAAATTCCAATTCCTGACGGTCCAAAAACCCGTAAAGATCCAATATATCCTCGCGTACATGAGTGTGAGTCCACAGCAAAACCTCTTCGTTTACCTTTTTTATCTTGGATAATGTGTCCGGCGATACGTTTATTTTATAACCTACTCCGCCTGTTTCGACGATTAAAAATTTATCGGTTTTTAAAATTATTTTCCCTTTTATGCTTCCGATCATGTGTTTATTATAGCATAAATACAGTTTGCATTTTGGAAAATTTTCTGTTAGATTTGATATATGCCAATAATAAAATCAGCCAAAAAAGCGGTTCGCGGCTCTCTGCGCAAAAAGGCTTTTAACGACCGTCAGAAGCACGCGATGAAAGATATAATCAAAAAAATCGAGAAGACCGCCAAAACAGACAAGAAAAAGGCGGAAAAATTGTTGAGTTTGGCTTTTGCCGTTATAGACAAAGCGGTTAAAAAGGGCGTTATTAAAAAAAATAATGCCGCTCGCAAGAAGTCTCGTTTATCGAAACTGATAAAATAATTTTTTATATCTATTATAGAAGCAAAAAAATACTCCCGATCGGGAGTATTTTTTTGCTTGAAAGGTTGAATGTTATGCGCGTTTTACATTTGTGGCATTCAGTCCCTTCGGGGATTCCTCTGTTTCGAAAGAAACAGCATCACCTTCGTGTAATTCGTCGAAAGTTACGCCGACCAGAGAATTGCCGTGAAAGAACAGATCTTTCTGCAGACCCTCCCCGGTGATGAAGCCAAAACCTTTTGCGGTCACAAGTTTTTTTATTGTACCAGTCATTGATTTTTTAGTTAAACCCCGACGCTTTTTAAGGTCGGGATCCCGACTTTACGTCGGGGCTATTAAATACAAATTAAGTTTTACTTTAGAAATCGACTCTTTTCGCACCTACTTTGTCTATTAGGTATAGTATATCCTAAGTAATTTGTCAATGTTATTTACTTTTCCGCATCGGGTAAAGATTTTCCATCTATGAGAGCCATTGCGGAACCGCTATACGCTTTTCTTACGGCCAGGATGATCAAAGTAGCCAATAAAAGCAGGAAGAACCACCCTATCAGAGTGTTTGGTAGCAGGTCGTCGCCCCCGAACAAGAAGGCCAAAGCCCCTTGCTGTATCTGCGGTTGGTCCTGCGTTGTTCCATTGTTTTTGACGATGCCTCCCGCATCGGGAATTGTCGTGGTATTTTTAGCGGCAACCTTTTTTGTGCTCGTGCTGACCTGAATCGCCGGTGTATTGATTCTGAAACTTGCAATGTTGCCGCGGGAGATTCCGTATTGATTTGAAATTACCGCTCGATAATAGTAAGTCGTATCCGGCGCCAGATTTACCAGAGTTTCATAAAAAGGATTTGATTGCATACTGCCCAAGTTTCTGCTGGAAGTTGTGTTTCCCAATGTTTGGGTTGTTCCGTATTCAAAGTATCCGCTGGTATAGATGTCGTTATTGGCTAGAATAAAACCGCTCAATGTCGTATAATTATTGCTGACATTAATAGCCGGATCCGTTCTGACACTCAAGGCGCCTGAGGGGACGGAAGAATGGCAGAGAGGGGTTCTGAAAGATTTCGTGTACCCGGTTGTATTCACGCCCATACCGGAATTCATCACTACTCTATAATAATAGGTGGTGTTGTCGGAAAGACCCGTGATTAATTGACTAAAATTCGAATTTGAAAAGACAGTTTGAAGCGGTGTTGAATTGCCGAAATATTGGGTAGGACCCCACTCAAACCAGGCATTGGTTGTCATGCCATTTTGTAGGTTAACAAAATCGCTGATTATGGCGCTGTTGCAGACCGTAGAAGCAACTTGGGCGGAAGCCACATTTACAGCGGCAAAAATCGCGAAAAGACTTATGCCGGCCAAAAGAATCTTTGTTTTTATGTTCATATGCTTATAGTATAGCACCTTATATAAAAAAGTCAAGAGATTCCACATCTCCTGACTTTTTTATAAGAAACTTTATTTTTAACGTTTATTGTTGGATTCCGGTGTTTGGTTTTGCCTGAGGTCTTATCTGGATTGATTTTGCCGTAACGCTGCCGTCGGAATTTGCGGTTCCCGCAACCGTGACTTGCGTACCTAGCGCCAAGTCGCTTGCGGATCCGACAGCTGTTTTCGTAATTGCCGTACTTGCATCAAAAAAATAATTTTTGATCCGCTTGCATTTGTATTATTTGAAATTGGATCGTTGTTAATAATTTTAACCGTGACACTCTTACTGTCTTGTATGAAGTCCTTCCATTTTTGTATGCAAATTTTCATACTGTTTTATTATATGACGTAATTACATAATATGGTGCATCTATCTTATCTCAATATATTCTCGATTTTTTATCCTATGTCTGATCGCTTCGGAAAAAAAATACGAAGCATAAGTGAAACCCATTTTCAATAATCCAATATTGGTCAATCTTCGTCCCGACGCATACATTATGAAACTCAACTTGAATTTTACTTTGCCGAAAGCTTTTGCACGTCTTGCCGTGTTCGTATCGTCCCCGAAAAATTCGATATTCGTGTCAAAACCGTTCATTTTTTCCAGGGTTTCCCTTTTTATAACAAGGTTTCCTGCGATGGCCATATAGCCCGTTATCCAATATATCGGCATCGCAAGCGCCCAGAAAATTTTAACCAAGAATGATTTCCATGGCGATATGTCGTAAAAGAGATGCGGTCCGCTTAAACAGACCATATTTTTATCTCTCTTAAACTCCCTGATCATCTGTCCGGCCCAGTTGAGGGGCATTCTGGTGTCCGCATCGATAAAAGCCAAAATATCTCCTTTTGATTCGATAAAGCCTCTTTGCCGCGCCCGGGTGACACCTTTTTTGTTTTCTTCGATTACTCTGATACCTTTGTATTTTTGCGCTATTGCCGATGTCTTATCCGTACTTGCGCTGTCAACCACCAGGATTTCAAGAAATTTTCCGCCGGAATTCTTAATCGCATAATCCAAACAGGCGCCGATATATTTTTCTTCGTTATATGCCGGGATGATCAGGCTTATTTTGGGGTCTTTTTCTTTTTCCATAAATTATCTGATTGCTTTCCATTCCTTGGTGTAGGTTCTTTTTTTAAAAAAAACAAACAGGCCGTTCAGCCACCACTGTATCAGGAGCTTAGGCCAACCTATCATATGAGCCCTGCGGCCGGTATGGTATATTACCAGATTTTTTGCAAGATATGTTTTTCCGATTTTCGCTATTCTCCCGAAGAGTTCAAAATCCTCCGCAGCCGGCAAATCTTCCCTGTATCCGCCAGTTTTTTGAAATGCCTCTTTTCGAATCATTTGAAATTCCCCGACGGCTGCCCCGATTTTCAAATAATTGTTTAAAATCAGAATATAATAATTCAGTATTGAAAAAATTACTTTATCAGCAAAAGTCTCTTGATCTTTTGATACTTTGATAAAAGCCGTCAATCCCACAAGATTTTTATCGGATTTGAAAAAATTTTCCGCTTTCTCGAAAAATGAATTTATGTCCGGAATATATACATCCGCATCGGTAAAGACAAGATACTCGCCATGACTGGCTCTGGCCCCGTTGTTTTTTCCCATACTGATTCTCTGAACATTATCTTTATCCTCGACTACTGTGGCATAGCCTTTGGCTATTGAAACAGTCTTGTCGGTACTCCTGCCGTCGGAGACTATTATTTCTTTTTTACCCCGGTACTCCGAAAGACAACGAAGAATTTTTTCTATGACCTTTTCCTCATTTTTGGTTGGAATAATGAAAGAGATCATGTTAATCAATTAGGATATGTTTTACATATCTGGTGGAATAATATAAAAGGGTTCCGATTACGGCCACGGCGCCGGCTACGAAATATATTTTCAATGCGTCAGCGATGGAATTATACAGTTGTCCGAAGAAATATCCAACGGAAAGCAACATACTTACGAGAAATATTTCACCGAGAAAGTTCAGCGAGATATATTTTTTTAAGGAAACATGGGTAGTGCCGGCGGCCATAAGGGTCGCAAGCGATATGCCCAACCCGACCGTCATCTTGGATATCAACAGTATTTTTACATGGTGCCTCTGAAAGAGCTCTTTTGCCTTGTTGAATATTTCCGGAGTTATTTTGAAAAATTTCCCGAATTTTCTTAAAAAAGGTTCGGCAAAAAAGTATCCTATATAATACCAGATAATATCCCCCAGGAGATCCCCGGCCATAATTACCAAGAATGTCGGAATGGGGCTGAAAAATCCGGTATGTATTAAGACACCCGAAGCCATCATAAGTATAGGTCCTTCAATTATTATGCCTACAAAAAGGAACAGATATTTATAACCGCTTAAAAACAACAAAAAACTGGGCACTAATGAAACAAATTGCATAAAAAATATTTGATATCCGATAACTATATCATATTTACACGAATCCCGGGGAAAAATCTTTTATTTCCGTATATTAATCGAGCATTTCTCTCAATTTGATGATGGCCCGACGATGGTGGCTTTTGACGGTGTTTAACGGTTTGTCCAAAACTTTGCCTACTTCTTCAAAAGTCATATCTTCCTGATAGTGGAGAATGAGGATTGAAAATTTTAATTTTGTGACCCCACCAAGAATCGAACTTGGATTACAAGATCCGCAATCTTGTGTTCTATCCGTTGAACTATAGGGCCATTTCAATTTAGAAACCCAAAGAATCCATAATCTTTTCCGATACATGTTCCTTCATTTCTTCTTCGGGAACGTTTCCCTTGACCATGAAATTCTTTATTTTTTCCGCCTGGTCTTGTTTTACAGGCATGGAAATTATCGGCATAAACAATCTTTCCGATTTTATAAAAAGCAAAGGATTCTCCCCGTCCTTTTTTACCCAAAAAGATTTTATATTTTTGTAAGGGAAAAGTCGGTTTTTGATTTTCAACCCTTTTTCGTTCAGTTCGTAAAAAACCAAGTCCGGTTTTTTAACGGCAAAAATTCCAAGTAATATTCCGCCGATGATTAAAAGTAGCCCAAAAAAATAATTACCGTAAATAAAGGAAGTTACCGAACTTGCCACCACGATAACGCCAAGCGCCCAGAACCAATCGTTGCCCCGTTCTTTTTCTTCATATTCCAAAGCAGTCCACTCTAGTTTTTCATTAGGATCCATTGGTATAATTATACTAATTTTGAGTACTTAAAGCAAAACACCGGTTGCGGAGGCGGTGAGATTCGGACTCACGGTGCCTTGCGGCACTCCGGTTTTCAGGACCGGTGCACTAAACCACTATGCGACGCCTCC
>CAYIHB010000001.1:27680-36952 GCA_964363165.1 uncultured Candidatus Saccharibacteria bacterium | reverse complement strand
GTGGGTTTCGGAATTCAGATTGCACTTTATCAGTACATAAAAAGTCTGGTGTATGGTGGAAAAGGTATGGGTAAAGTGGTCGGCATATCTGGGACAACTTCCACTGCGGCTATGATCTCCTGCTGTGCTCACTATTTAGTGAATCTAATACCTATTCTTGGGGTGACGGGGTTCGCTACGATTGTCGCTCAATATCAGGTCAAGATTTTTTGGATTGGTCTTGCCTTCAATATATTCGGTGTTGGCTATATGATAAATAGAATTATAGAATTTAAAAAACAAATATGAAAAACAGAATAATAACAACTTTATCAATAGTCGCTTTTGTTGGAGGATTCCTTGCTTTATATTTTAGCGGACCGAAAATACAAACGGTTCCAGTCGTTAACCAATCAATTCAACAAACAAGCACGAAACAAAATTGGGAAACGAGGACAGAAGAGCAAGCTAATGTAACGGTGGTCGTTACCCCCATAGACTTATCACTAGATTCTAAAGAATGGAAATTTGAGGTTGTGATGAACACCCATTCGGTGGAATTGGATCAAGACGTGGCAAAGATTGCTGTTTTTATTGATGATCAGGGCAAAGAATATCAACCCTTGCGCTGGGAAGGCGCAGAGGCGGGAGGTCATCATAGAGAGGGAGTACTGGTGTTTAACGAAATTCAACCAATACCGAAATCGGTTGAATTAAAAATAAAAGACGTTGGCGGAGTCCCCGAACGTTCATTTAAGTGGAATATTCAATAAACATATGAATCACAATCATCACATGACAAATAAAGAAGTTAGGCAGCGAAAACCGAATTGCACTTGCGGGAAGGAGTGTTTGGGTTGCTCCGCCGAAAAATTAAGCGTTACTTGCGAGTGCAAGATGGAAGCCAAGCAGTATGAGTATCGGCTCGATGAAAAATTGAAGCACGCCGAACACGAGCACAAGACCGACGCGCAACCAAACAAAGCAGGTGAAGTGATTTACACCTGCCCAATGCATCCGGAAGTCCGTAAAGCGGAACCAGGCAAATGTCCGGGTTGTGGCATGGATTTGATCCCTGAGAAAAAACTGGCAGATACCCATGCCGATCGTGATATGCAAAAGATGAGCCATATGGATCACGAGGCGGCAATGACCAATCCGCAAATGGCAAAAAAGATGGAAAAAGATATGAGCCGTCGATTTTGGATTTCATTATTGCTCTCTATTCCCATTTTTCTGTATTCGCCGGTCGGGGCAAATGTTTTCAAGTTAGTTTTGCCGGCACCGATTCCGGTCAATTGGATTCTGCTTATCTTAGCAACACCAATCGTATTTTGGACCGGGTCTATTTTCATTACCGGCACTTACTACTCGCTCAAAGCCAAAAAACTTAATATGGCGGTCTTGATCGCTACAGGAGTTCTTGCCGCGTATCTTTTCAGCGTATTACTTACCTTGATTCGTCCGGGAAGCGAGACATTCTACGAGGCGGCTGCGCTTCTTGTCACATTTGTTCTCTTCGGCCACTGGATGGAAATGAAATCACGCAGAGGCACATCCGACGCCTTGCGCGCGCTTTTTAATCTTGTGCCGCCGAAAGCTAATGTTATCCGGGGTGGCAAAGAGATAAACATTCCCAGCGCAGAAATTGTTCATAACGACATCGTGGTGCTTCGTCCCGGCGACAAGGTGCCGGTGGACGGAGAAATTACAGAGGGTGAAAGTTCCATTGACGAATCATTGGTGACCGGAGAATCTATACCGGTTGCTAAAACCGTTGGCGGAAAAGTCGTCGGCGGTTCGGTCAATCAGACCGGCACGATAAAATTTAAAGCCACCCAAGTCGGCTCGGAGACTGTTCTTGCTCAAATCATTAAAATGGTGGAAACTGCACAGAATTCCAAAGCGCCCGGCCAGCGAATCGCCGATCTCTGGGCTGGCAGGTTAGTCGTCGTTGCAATTGGTTCGGGCGTAGCAGCATTCGTCGGCTGGTATTTCTTTGGCAATGCGAGCTTGCTGACTGCTTTAACCTTTGCAGTGGCAACGGTTGTCATTGCTTGTCCTGATGCCTTGGGCTTGGCCACGCCGACGGCCGTGGCCGTAGGAACCGGACTTGGAGCAAAGCACAATATTCTCATTAAAGATGCGGCCACGCTTGAGAACACTTCAAGAATTACAGCGATTGTACTCGATAAGACTGGAACGCTCACCGAAGGCAAACCTAAAATAACGGATGTTGTCGCTTTCAATGGATTTACCGAGCGCGAAATTCTTAATTACGAAGCCAGCGTCGAAGCCGGTTCAAATCATCCACTGGCAAAGGCCATTATGGAAGAGGCGGAAAAAAGAGGTGCCGTACCGCTTGAGTCAATCGGAAAATTTGAATCTATTGTCGGACACGGCTTAAAAGCGATAATCAACGGAAAGATAGTTTTGGCAGGCAAGGAAAAACTTTTAAAGGACAATAATGTAAATACCGAGATCCAAAAATCTATCCTCCAAAAATTGGCTAGTGAAGGTAAAACGCTAAGTTTACTTGCGATTGACAATAAGTTTGCTGGTATAATAGCGGCCGCTGATACCGTAAAACCGACGGCAAAGAAAACCATAACTGGCTTAAAGCAACTTGGAATCGAAGTTGCCATGATCACCGGAGACCACACTAAGGTCGCGGAAGCTGTCGGAAAAGAACTCGGCATTGACCGAATTTTTGCCGAAGTTCTTCCGCAGGACAAAGAGCGATATGTGAAAAAGTTGCAAGATGAGGGCAAGTTCGTAGCCATGGTTGGCGATGGGATTAATGACGCTCCGGCTTTGGCCCGGGCGGATATCGGTATTGCCATTGGCGCAGGCACGGACGTTGCCATTGAGACCGGCAATATCGTGCTCATGAAGTCAGACCCTTACGATATCGTGGCGGCCATACGTCTCTCAAAGGCCACGGTCACCAAGATGAAGCAGAACTTGTTCTGGGCGGCCATTTACAACATGCTGGCTATTCCGGTTGCCGCCGGCGTGTTTTACAACTTGCTCGGCTGGACGCTTCGTCCGGAGATTGCCGCCTTGCTTATGTCAGCATCCTCAATTATTGTGGCTACCAACGCGGTATTGCTGAAACGAGTCGAACCAAAATTAAAATCATAAAAAATGATATTTTATGCCTCCCGAGGCCCTAGAAGCCCCTACCTAGAACTGGCACTCGTAGCCCCTTTTGTTTGGGCGGAGTCGGCGCTGGTGGAATTCGCTTCCTGGAGTTTAAAAGATTTTTTTACGATAGTTTCAAGCTCGTCCGTACCGTGAAAACCGGTTAAAACATCGTCATCTATAACTAGGGCGGGAAGTTTGGTGTCTTCTATTTTATATATTTGAAGCATGGACTTTACAGCCGACAGGTCAATGCTGTAATCAAAGGAATAAACGCGAAGTTCCGGATATTTGTCCCGCAGAGCCGTAAGCGCCAGTCCCTGCTTCTCGCATTCGCTGCAATTTTCCAGTGTCGTGTAAAAATAAAGGATAAATGCGGATTTGGTCTTGCAGCGCGTGGAAATTTGTTTGGTCAAAAGATAATCTTTAATTTCAAGCAGAGAATAATATTTCTTCAAATACGAAACCTCGTCGGTCATACCCAGATTCTGCTGCCCCCATTCCAGTTTACCGGCCAATTCGCCCAGTTCCCCGGAAAATACGGAATCGGAAATATTTTTGCAGGAGAGTTCCGAAAGCAGAGAGAATTGAGTTTCAGAAGAAAGTATGTCGATGGATATTTTGTCCTGGATTTGTTTAAGTTGATTAACTTTTTTGTCGCCGAAATAATTGCTGATGTAACTGGCACTCATAAAAAGTCCGACCGTAAACAAAAAAACGATTAAATACTTTTTCCAGTCGATATTATTTTCCGTCATATGTTGTTTATCTCCAAGCCGGCTTCCTGGACAAGATAGTGTTATAGACCGCTTTTAAAAGCCAAAATGGGCCGACGATGCCGAAAATAAAAAGAAAATAAATCAGATCAAAAGAAAAACCCCATTTTCCTTCAGCCATTCTTTTTCCCAGGGTTATCGACAAGGCAATCGAAAAATACAAGAGAATAGCGACAAAAAACAAAGACTGGGTATTTATAAAAAACAGATCGAGGTGATTGACTTGGGGAGCCAAGTTAAAACCTACGGCCTGAAATTCCGAAATTTTCGAAAACAAAAAATCTACCAAGCTATAGGCCATTTTCACAAAAAGAAAACCGACGGCAAAAACCGAAAGAATGTTGTAGGGCACGGTAAAAAGGGAAAAATTTCCGTATTTTTTCCTAAAAATTATTTTCCGATAATCAATCGTATTGTTCATAAATCCGTAAATCCAGCGCAGTCTTTGCCTGTAAAGTTTTTTAATGGTCGAAGGGGTGTTGGTGTAAACATAAGCATCGTTGCATTGCTCTATTTTGTAATGATTCTTTTGCATTCTGTAGGCAATTTCCATATCTTCCGTGTTGTGGGCATGGCGATAGGGACCCAGATCGTCAAAAACTTTTTTGCGGAAAATAGTGAGCGGTCCGGGAGCCACATGGATAGCGCCCAAAAAACCCAGCATTTTCTTCATGAAAACGGATAAATTGTATTCGGCTCTCTGCGCGCCTTGGACCACATTTTTAGAGTTAATGGCAATGATGGACGGGGCGACCGCCATAATACTGGGATCTTTTTCAAAATAACTCATGATGCGGACAAGAGATTCGGGATCGGCAACGGAGTCGGCGTCAAGACAACCCAGAAAATCGGTCTGAATATGTTCAAGCCCCAGATTGAGCGCGGTATATTTTCCGCCATTTTCTTTATGAAAAATTTTTACATTCGGATATTCGGAAAATTTTAAAATGGCTTTCAAAGTCCCGTCAGTAGATCCGTCGTCAATTAAAAAAATTTTAATTCTGTCTTTCGGATAATTTAAGCCGAGCAGCGAGTGTACCGTCTTGTAAACCGTTTTTTCCTCATTCCAACACGGAACAATAATCGTCACTTTGGGATACTCGGCAAGTTTGACTGCCCCGTTTCGGATAACTATTTTTTTTCTGTTTTCTAAAAAAGTTACCAGAAAAAACACCTGCACGTAAACGGACAAAAAAGTCAAAATATAAAATATTATATCTGAAACTGAAGCCATATTATACATTAGAATATAGCATTTCAGATGAAAAAAGCAAACAAACACAAGGGCCCCGATTCAAATCGGGGCCCCTTTTAAAAAAACCGGTCAAATTACACATTTCCCTCTGTTTTGTTCATCTCCCCGCCTGCGCAAGAAGCACAAACGCATTTGTTGCACTTGCAACCGAATATTTTCACAACGGCTGCGATGCCTACCAACACGTAAACTATTCCTTCAGCTACCGGAACGGAACCGAGGATCATATTGACCACGTTCCAGTTGCTTGCACTGCCCAAAAGCATACCTAAGCCCACCAGACCCCAGTTTATGCCTCCGATGATTACTAAAACTTTAGTAATCCAATACACAGTACAACCACCCTTACCATAACAACAACCTTTACACATAAATTTTATTACTCTTTTTCATCCTATGATTCGGACAAAAAGAGCGGTTAACTTATAAAGACCTTTAATAATACGGGTAATTATATCATATTACCAAAAATGCTTCAACAAAATGTCAATACTAGTCGAAGTAGTTTTTCAATCTGGCAATTTTCTCGTGCTGGCGAAGTTTTTCGTGAACTTTGGCTTCTATTTGGCGGATTCTTTCTCTGGTTACATTAAATTCTTCCCCCACCCGTTCCAAAGTATGCTGAATACCATCAACCAACCCATAACGCATTTCCAGTATCTTTCGTTCCTTTTCGCTTAATTCGCCCAAAACTTCGCGGATTTGATCGGATAAAATTCTTCTGGAAGATTCCTGATCAGGGCGCAGAATTTTATCATCCGGAATAAAGTTTTCAAGGGTTGATTTGTCATCATCGTCCCCTACCGGCTGCTCAAGAGAAACTGTTTCCTGGCTGATATTTTCAATCACATGAATTTTTTCCACCGGAATGCCCATTTCCGTGGCAATTTCCTCCGCCAACGGTTCCCGGCCCAAGTCTTGAGACAGTTTTCGGTATGTTTGTTTGTATTTTGAGATGGTCTCTACCATATGCACCGGTATGCGAATGGTTCTGCTCTGGTCGGCCAAAGCGCGGGTAATGGACTGGCGAATCCACCAAGTGGCATAAGTGGAAAATTTATACCCCTTTGTCCAATCAAATTTTTCAACCGCTTTAAATAATCCCAAATTTCCTTCTTGAATCAAATCCAAAAGGCTTAGATTAGCGCTCCTGCCCACATATTTTTTGGCAATCGAAACCACCAGACGCAAATTCGCTCTGGCTAAAAGATTTTTTGCCTCCGGGTCGCCCAGCTCTATGCGTTTGGCAAGATCTTTTTCATCACTCGCGCGAATAAGCGAATATTGTCCTATTTCTTTCAAATACATCTGGATGGAATCGTGTATGGTGGATTTGTTCAGATCCTTGTCGGACACCTCGTTATCAAGATTAAGCAAGTTTCCGCCTTCCAGCACGTCTATTCCGGCTACCGCGAATTTTTCGTAAAGTTCGTCTAGAAAAAAGATATTATTTTCGATATCGGGAAAAGTTTTCAATATCTCATCATAAGTGATGAATCCTCTTTTCCGCCCCTTTTCTATAAGTTCATTCGAAAGACGGGCAAAGGTGTCCGCTCTTTTTCCCGCCCCGGTCAATTTTTTTATAGCCTTTGTTTTTAAGGTTTTTTTGGTTTTTGAAACTATTTTTCTTTTTCGGGCCGGTTTTTTTACGATCTTTCTTTTGGTCCTTTTTAACCTAGATCGAGTGATTTTCTTTTTCAATTTTTTATTTTTTTTCTTCATATATTTTTTCTAACGGCCGCGATTATTTTTAATTTCTTCCTTTCTCCTGTTTATTTCATTTATCTTTTTTAAAATCTCTACTTCCTCCTTTTTATCCTTTAAATTATTAAATTCTATCATCTTTTCACCAAGCTCCTCATTCAAATATTCCTCTTCGATATTCAATAGCATCTCATTCACGTCTTTCTGAAGATTTTCGCTGTCGGAATAAAATTCTTCCGCTTCATAAATTAAATCTTCTTTTATGTCTTCATAATTTTCTTTAACTTTCTCCAATTTTTTAAAAATTAGCTCCGGATTTATGATGCTGTTTTTTACGCTCTCCTGCCAAAAAGCTATGCCCAGAAGTCTGCGTTCAATCGAATCTTTTCTGACCCTTTTTTCAATATTTTCTATAGCGGTTTTTGTTTCCTCTGTTTCAAACTTTGATTCGGATTCCACCTTTTTAAAATCATTCATTATTGCGCTTTCGGCTATACCGGATTTATTGCCGACAAGCGCAATAAAGTGCGATTTTTCGATTGAACTTTCAATGGCATTAATATAAGGCAATATTTTTTCTCTTATTTCTTTTCCAACCTTACGCCTGTCTTCCTTATAATTACTCAGTGCCTTATCCAAAAGAAACTCTATAATATGCTTCGAATTGCGGATTGTCGTACGCCATGCGTCCACTCCGCTTTTCGCCTCGCCCATTTGGCTATGGCCACGGGAAATCAAATCCGCCGGGTCGACTCCTTCCGGCATGGAAATAACTTTTACGTCCATTCCCAAGGAAAGGGCAATTTTCCCGGCTCGCGAGGATGCGTTGAATCCGGCGCGATCCGCGTCAAAAGCAAGAACAATATTGGGAGATAGGCGACGCAGCAGGCCCAAATTCGAAACAACATTTTCTTTGGAAACCGTAGAGTCCGAAAGGGCTGTGCCGGAAGTCGCCACGGTATTTCTGAATCCTGCCTGATGCGATAAAACCAGATCCATTTGTCCTTCAACCAAAATAGAAAAATTATTTTTGCGGATTGAATCTTTGGCTTTATCCAACCCGTATAAAACCGCGGATTTGCTGAAAATAGGCGTATCGGGACTGTTTAAATATTTTGGGCCGACGTTCTCTTGAGAAGTCGGCCTCCCGACCCCTTCGGGCGTCGGGACTGATTCAAAAATCCTGCCGGAAAAAGCGATAATGCGCCCGCTGGAATCGGAAATGGGAAAAATTATCCTCCCGCGGAACCTGTCATAAAATCCTTTCTCGGTTTTTTTCGCCAGTCCGGCTCTTTCTATTTCCATGTCGGTAAAACCTTCTTTTTGAAGGTGTGAATAAAGCAGACGCCAATCGTTTTCCACAAATCCGATTCTAAAATCTCTTATTGTTTTGTCTTCCAGTCCTCTTTCTTTAAGATATTTCAAGACTTCTTCGTTTCCCGCCAAATTTTTTTCAAAAAACTCAGTCGACTCTTCCATTATCCTGTACAATTTTTCCTTCTCGCCTTCCTTCTCCCTGTTGAATTCCCTAAGTTGAATTCCGGCTCTTTCGGCCAAGATTTTTAATGCCCCTTTGAAATCAAGCCCCTCGAATTCCTCCACAAAAGTAAAGATGTCACCTTTGGCTCCACAACCGAAACAATAATAGCTGCTGCGGTCCGGGGAGACGAAAAAGGACGGCGTTTTTTCATTATGAAAAGGGCACTTGGCTTTGAAATTCGCGCCTGCCTTGTCCAGCTTTATATAGGAAGAGACTACTTCTTCGATTGAAAGCCTCTCCTTAATTTGTTGAACGGGAGAGTTCATAAAATTTTATTCCTCTTCTGCAGGAATTACCCTGCTTTTGAATCCGGTTCCGGCCGGAATGAGCCGTCCGATAATGACATTTTCTTTTAGTCCCCTCAAAGAGTCAATTCCACCTTTGACCGCATTTTCTATAAGAACGCGATTGGTATTTTGGAACGACGCGGCGGAAAGCCAGCTTTTGGTACGAAGGGATACCTCGGTAATGCCGAGCACTATGGTTTCCGCTTTTGCTTCTTTTTGATTTATTTTAGCAACCCTGTTGTTTTCCTCAATAAATGCCGTATTCTCGACGATATCGCCGACGGAAAAATTTGTTTCGCCGGCATCTTTTATTTTTCTTCGTGAAAACATCTGACGTATTATTATTTCTGTATGTTTTCTGGAAATTGAGGCGCTTTGGAGTTCATAAACTTTATTTATTTCCCGAATTATGTATTCTTCAACCATTTCTTTGGTTCCAAACTTGAATATTTCGGTAATGTCCGCGGATCCATCGGTCAAAAGTTCTCCCTTTTTTACTTTTTGGCCCACTTTTACTATCGGTGTTCTGCGGAACGGTATTGTATATTCTACTTCGTTGGATTTACTGCCTTTGACGCCTATTTTGC
>CAYIHB010000001.1:0-27580 GCA_964363165.1 uncultured Candidatus Saccharibacteria bacterium | reverse complement strand
AACGGTATTGTATATTCTACTTCGTTGGATTTACTGCCTTTGACGCCTATTTTGCCATTGGACGAATCGGAAAGCACCTTAATTATTTTTTCCCCGCCTTGACCGGAGGGGATGGATTTTCCGTCTTTATCTTTTATTTCATATACTTCCCCGTCAATTTCCGAAATTATCGCAGGGTTTTTAGGAATTCTTCTTTCAAAAATTTCTTCAATACGCGGTAAACCGGTGGTTATGTCCGTGCCGGCAACACCTCCGGCGTGAAAGGTACGCAGTGTAAGTTGAGTACCCGGTTCTCCTATCGCTTGAGCTGCGATAATACCGACCGCTTCCCCCAAACCAACAAGACGGTTTCGTCCCAAATCTAATCCATAACACATCTGACAAAGGCCATGAATAGTGCGACACGTTAAGGGAGACCGGACAAATACTTCCTCAAAACCTATTCCTTCAATATTATGCGCTTCCTCTTTGGTAATTAAGAACCCTTTTTTATAAACCACCTTTCCATTTTTATCTTTCAAATCACTTGCCAATATGCGTCCGCGAATATTTTTTGAAAGAGGAATTTCAATTCCGGAAATATTTTCTCTTCTTACTATTTTACCCTCTTTCGTACCGCAATCTTCTTCGGTTATAACCACATCCTGCGCGACATCAACCAATCTGCGGGTTAAATATCCGGCTTTGGCGGTATTCAAGGCCGTGTCCGAAGCACCCTTTCTGGCCCCGTGGGTGGTAACGAAATATTCTATCGGGGAAAGTCCTTCGTGATAAGAAGGTATGATCGGAAACTCCAAAGTCCTCCCCTGGTTGTTCTGGATGAGACCTTTCATGCCAATCATCTGAATTAAGGAAGTCATGGTGCCCCTGGCTCCGGAAGTAAACAGATCGAATGTTGAACCGTTTTTATCAAGCGTCTTGGGAAGAACTTTTTCCAATTCCTTTTTGGCATATGTCCAGATCTCAATAATTTTTTGATACCTTTCTTCCTCGGAAAGAAGCCCATCATTCCACTCTGAAATTATTTTTTCTTCCAACTTTTTCCCTTCCGCCACGATTTTTGCCTTCTCCGGAGGGACTTTAATATTGTCAAAACCCCAAGTTGTACCGGAAAATGTCGAGTATTTGAAACCAAAACTTTTTATCTTATCCAGAATAGGGGGAGTGTCATCCACGCCATAATGTATGATAAGCTCATCAACAAGCGAAGACAGTCTTTTCTGGGTCATTTCATCGTTCACGTAGGAAAAATCGTTCGGCAACACGCTGTTGAAAAGAAGTTTGCCGACGGAGGTGTCGAAAAGCTCTCTATTAAATTTTTTGTATTTACGATTTTCCGTCGCCAAAACTTTTATTTTGGCTCGGAGAGAGACTATTCCGTGTTCATAAGCGGTTATGGCGGTATTAGGGCTTGAGAAGTACTTTCCCTCTCCAGGTTCACCCTCAACGGATTTCGTCATCCAATAAGCTCCCAGCACAATATCTTTACTGGGATGAACAATCGGATCGCCATTTTGAGGCTTAAGCAAGTTTTTATTGGCGGCCATTAATTCTCTCGCTTCGGATTGAGCTTCTTCCAGAAGAGGGACATAAACAGCCATTTGGTCTCCGTCAAAATCCGCGTTAAAAGCCTGACAAACAAGCGGATGCACTTGAATGGCATTTCCTTCAATCAGAATTGGATTAAAAGCCTGGATACCCAAACGGTGAAGCGTCGGGGCGCGGTTCAGCAGAACATATTTACCTTGAATGACCTCTTCCAGCATGGCCCAAACCTCCGGCGTGCGTTCTTCTATAAGTTTGTTTGCTCCGCGAATGTTGAAAGCGAGTTCTGCCTGTAAAATCCTGGAAATAACGAAGGGTCTGAAAAGCTCCAGAGCCATATGTTTCGGCAATCCGCATTGATTGAGCTTAAGTTCCGGACCGACCACAATAACACTGCGACCTGAATAATCCACTCGCTTACCAAGCAAGTTTTGACGAAACAAGCCCTGTTTTGATTTTAAATTATCGGATAAAGATTTTAAGGGACGTTTTTGCGATTGGCTCATTGCGGCACTGTCATTTTGTTTGGCGATTGAATTGTCTATAAGCGCGTCTACTGCTTCCTGAATAATTCTTTTTTCATTTCTTAATATTACGTCTGGCGCGTTTATTTCCTTTAATTTCTTCAAACGGTTATTTCTGTTTATCACTCGGCGATAGAGATCGTTCAGATCCGAGGTCGCATGACGACCGCCATCCAGCGCGACCATGGGACGTAAAACCGGAGGAATAACCGGAATAACGGTCAAAAACATCCATTCCGGACGTATTCCGGCATAAGTCATGGCGCGAATAAGCGAAAGTCTCTTTTGCAATTTTTCTTTTTCGATTGTACTTGCTTTTTCAGCCATTTTCTCGGTATGAATCTTCAATTTATTCAGGTCAAGATTTTTAAAGATTAAATAGATGGCCTCAGCGCCGATATTTGCCTCAAAGCAAGTGCCGTATTTCAAAGAGTAATGATGAAAGGAGATTTCATTCAAAACTTTTCCCTCGTAAATTTCTAAAATCTCTTTTTTGGTGCTGGAAAACAAATTTTTTAATTTTTCACGAGTATCATCGTCGGCCGCGTTTTTCAATTTGGTTTTATATTCTTTTTCCAGATTTTCCACGATCATTTTCTTTTCATCCTCGTGGACTTTTGTTATTATGTATCCGGCAAAATATATCACTTTCTCAAGATCGGATACGGAAATATTAAGGAGTATGCTCATTCGAGAAGGCACTCCCCGTAAAAACCAGATATGGGCGACGGGTGTCGAAAGTTCTATATGCCCCATTCTTTCCCGTCTGACGATGGAACGAGTCACTTCCACTCCGCATTTTTCGCAAATGATATCTTTATAACGAATCCGGCGATATTTCCCGCAATAACACTCATAATCTTTCTCCGGTCCGAATATTTTTTCATCAAAAAGGCCGCCGCGTTCACTTCTGCCCGTGCGATAATTTATAGTCTCAGGTTTGGTGACTTCTCCATAGGACCAGTCTTTTATTTGCTCGGGTGATGCGAGCTTGAGTGAAATATAATCAAAATCGGTTTTATTTAAAGTTTTCATATTTTTTCAAGTTAACATCAAGCGCGAGTCCCCGTAAATAATTAAGCAAAACATTGAATGATGCCGGAGAATTCGGCGGTTTAATGATTTCATTTTTAATAATAGAATCAAAGGTGGCAGATCGACCCAGAATGTCATCGGATTTAATAGTCAGCATTTCCCGCAAGGTATAGGCCGCGCCGTATCCTTCCAAGGCCCAGACTTCCATCTCTCCGAATCTCTGTCCTCCACCTTGAGCCTTTCCCCCCAAAGGTTGCTGGGTAATAAGCGAGTAAGGTCCGATGGAACGCATATGAATCTTGTCTTCCACCATGTGATGGAGTTTCAGGATGTACATGTATCCAACGGCAACATCCTGGTCGAAAGGCTCCCCCGTTCGTCCGTCAAAAAGTTTTAATTTACCATTTTCCGGAAATCCGGCCTTTTTTAATTCCTCTCTTATTTCTTCGTGACTTGCGCCTAAAAATGGAGGAACGACAGCTTGATAGCCCAATGTATTGGCCGCCATGCCCAGATGCATTTCCAAAATTTGCCCCAGGTTCATACGGGAAGGAACACCCAATGGGGAAAGTATTATATCAACCGGCGTGCCATCCGCCGTATAAGGCATGTCCTCTTCTGGAAGAATTCTTGAAATGACCCCTTTATTCCCGTGTCGTCCGGAAAGTTTGTCTCCGACTGAAATATTTCTGACCTGAGCAACTTCAATTACAATCTTTTTAATAATCCCCGCTTCAAGAGTATGACCTAGATCACGAGAGAAAATTTTAATCCCGATAATGCGTCCGCGCTTGCCATGTTCCATACGGAGCGACGTGTCTTTGACATCGCGCGCTTTCTCGGCAAAAATCGAACGAAGCAACCTTTCTTCCGGGGTCAGTTCGGTTTCGCCCTTTGGCGTAATTTTGCCGATTAAAATATCATTTTCCCTGACTTCGGCTCCAATACGCACGATGCCGTCTTCGTCCAAATCTTTCAGTTTTAATTCTCCGACATTCGGTATGTCGCGGGTGGTAATTTCAGGTCCAAGCTTGGTGTCACGAACCGTACAAACGAACTCTTCAACGTAAACGGAGGTAAACTTGCTCTTTTTCACAAGCCGCTCGGAAATAATTATCGCATCTTCATAGTTCGATCCGGACCAAGACAAGAAAGCTATAAAAACATTCTGCCCAATTGAAATTTGTCCGTCTACCGTGCTTGTCGTATCAGCCAAGATTTCCCCTTTTTTTACTTTCTGACCGACAGAAACCGCGGGACGCTGATGAAATACGGAAAAATTATTATTTCTCAAAAAATTGACAAGAAAGTAAGTTTTTTCGGATTTTCCTTTTACTGTTATTTTTTTCGCGTCCAAATAAGAAACAACGCCGTCTTCCAAGGCAATAACCATTCTTCCGGTATCGCGAGAGGCGAGCATTTCAATGCCCGTCGCAACCAAGGGCGCCTCGGGAAGCACGCAAGGCACGGCTTGTTTCTGCATGTTGGACCCCATAAGCGCGCGGTTGGCATCGTTATGTTCCAGGAAAGGAATCATGGAAGTTGCTATGGAAAAACCTTGATTGGCGGCAACATCTATGAAATCGACTTCTTCACGATGAATCATGCCCGGATTGGTCTTTAGCCTGGCTGCCACCTTTTCTTCCGTTATTTTTCCATTTTCATCGTAAGAAATCCCGGCATGCGCAATATTATATTTTTCTTCTTCCAGAGCGTTCAAATATTGTACCTCCCCGGTAATTTTGCCGTTTTTTACTTTTATATAAGGAGTTTCAATAATTCCAAAATCATTTATCTTGGCGTAGGTGGAAAGATGAAGGATAAGCCCGATGTTCGGGCCTTCCGGAGTATGAATGGGGCAAGCTCTCCCATAGTGGGAAGGATGCACATCTCGAACTTCCAGTCCCGCTCTTTCACGAGTGAGTCCTCCGGGACCAAGAGCCGAAAGAGTGCGCAGATGTTCCATTTCACAAAGTACATTTTCTTGCGCCATGAATTGCGAGAGTTGGTTAGTAGTGAAAAATTCTTTGATGCGGGCTTGCAGTGGGCGCTGGTTTATTATGTGGATCGGCATTGCGGTGTTAACATCAATAATGGACATTCTGTCCTGTATATTTCTTTTAATCTGCATCATGCCGGTTCGTACTTTTTGTTGAAGCATTTCTCCGACAAGTCGAACGCGTCGCTGACCCAAGTGGTCTATGTCATCGGATTTGGCACCGGGGGTGTTATTTAAAAGGATAATATTTGCGATTACCGTCATCAGATCTTCCTTGGAGATAGTTCGGCGAGTGAGTTCTTCCTCATTTAATCCTTTTTCAAAACGCTTATTAAATCTATACCGTCCGACCGGAGAAAGGTCGTACCTCTCCGGGGTAAATAAAGAATTAATAAATTCCTTGGCATTTTCGGCTGTTGCCATATCGCCATCTCTCAAACGTTTGTATATCTCAACATATGCGTCATTTAGTGTCTTGGCTATATCCTTAGCCAAACAAGATTCAATAGTTTCTTTATAAGCAGGAACTTTTTCAAATGCTTTTAATATGGATTCATTGGTGTTATAACCCATAACGCGGAGCAGCGCGGTAACGGGAAATTTTCTTTTCTTATCTATTCTCACGTAAATTGCCCCGTCGGATTCCGATTCTATTTCAATCCAAACTCCGCGAGCCGGAATAATTTTCGCGCCGAAATATCTTTTTCCTTTGTTTTCCGATTCAGTAAAAAAGACCCCGAAACTCCTGGCAAGTTGTGGCACGATAGTGCGTTCCACACCATTTATAATAAAGGTTCCGTGCGGAGTCATCAAAGGAAACTCCGACATGAAAATCTCCTGCTCTTTAACAGTACCCAAAATTCTATTGGTCAGTTTTACCCGGGTCTTTAGGAGGCCTTGATACGAAAGTTTATTTATTTTCGCATCATTTTCTTCGCAATTCGGTTCGCTCAGTGAAAAGGACGAGAACTCAAGCTCGAATTTTTTTCCGGAATAATCGATAATCGGAGAAAATTCTTTAAAGACTTCCTTGACCCCTTCTTCCACCAACCACTTGAAAGATTTGGTCTGAGCTTCTATCAGATTCGGAAATTTTATCAGAGGATCCTTGTACTTGGAAAAATATTTCTTCGGACGCTTTTCTGTTAGCATGTATGATTGATTAAGCTAAAACCTTATAATATCAACTTGAGATATCATCCATAACTCAATCAATCTCTTATATAGAAGTATACTCATATCCTATTTTTTGTCAAATCACCGGGGTTAGTTTTTTTCCACTCCTCTATTTTTTTGTGATCCCCGGAAAGCAGAACCTTCAGAACAGACCTATCTAGGCCTTGCCTAGCTAAGGGCATCATTATAACTTAACCATTCAAAAATCTCTGACAAAAAAGACTTAGTGTCTCGAAAATATCTTGGGAATGGTTTTTTGTCTAATATTTTACCTTCTATTCTTGTTGTATTTATATAATCTAAAAAACTCGAATAAGGATATTTATGCAAATATTCAACTGCCTCTTTTTCGTTTTTAACCCCCTTTTCTTTCCAGTCCTTTTGTGTAAGTTTTACTGGATTTAAATGAATGTATGAAAGTAAATATTTAAGATAGCGATCTGTATTTAGATGCTGTGCTTTAAATTTTCCTTCAAATAAACTACCGGCCCTTTTGTATTTTTTATTAAAATACATACAATATGCTGTACTTAATTTTTGCATAAAATTGCTTATGTTATCGTCTCCAGATTGAGTGATTAATAAATGAAAATGATTGGGCATTAGACAATATGCACCAATGCTGACCAATGATTCTTTGCGTTCAATATCAAATAGAGTTTGCCCTTTATTTAAATTACCAATTTTCAAACTATCTTTTTGGTTGCAGGCATATAAGAGACCTATAAAACGCAAATAATCTTTTTTGTCAAGAAAAATCTTTTGTTTGCTATTACCGCGATTATATACGTGATAATATTCATAGGAAACCAATTCCACTTTTCGTATAGACATAAATTCATGATATCAAAAACTCTCCAGCTAGGCAAGGCCTAGCTAAAACTAGCTAGGCCTTTCTTTTCTTCCATTCTTCTATCTTAGCCCGGTGGCCGGAAAGCAGGACTTTAGGAACTTTATAACTTTTTCCTTTATAAACTAATTTTTCCGGACGGGTATAAACTTCGCTGCTGGATACTCTTTTTTCTTCCAAAGATTCGTATTTTCCCAAAACTCCTGGAATCTGGCGGGAAACACAATCAATCAAAACCATGGCTGGTAATTCTCCGCCGGTCAAAACATAATTCCCTATTGAAATGTCTTCCGTCTTGAATATTTTTTTTACCCGTGCGTCAATTCCTTCATATCTTCCGGAAATTAAAATGATGTCGGTATATTTCTGTTTAACCAGTTTTTTCGCATACGCGGTTTCAAATTTCTTTCCGGACGGAGAAAAAAGTATTATCTTCGTTTTTCCTTTGGTTTTGCTTAAAACTTTTTCTATGGTTTTAATTACCGGTTCCGCCCGCATAACCATACCCGGCCCTCCACCATAGGGCTTATCGTCGACTGGTTTGTAGCCATTTTTATTTTTATCTTTAACAAAATCTCTAGGGTTGTAAAACTTCACCGAAATAAACTTGTTTTCAACCGCCCGCCCGATAATGGACTCATTCAAATATGAGCTGAAAATATCCGGGAAAATTGTAATAATGTGAAAACGCATAAAATAAAAACCGTGATATCACTATATCACGGTTTTTATTTTCTTTCACTTTATATTCCTTTCAAGTCCTCCATGGCCTGATCAACGGTCTTGGTTGCACTTCCTGTGCTTGCCGGCCTGGTGCTTCCTTCCGGTTCGTTGATCTTCAAATTCACGCGGGCATTATTTTTCATGCCTATGATTCGCAACAAGGTGCGGATGGCTTTGGCTGTGTTTCCCATTCTTCCGATAATCTTGCCCATATCAGCGGGATTTACCGTCAGACTGATAAGCACGCCCATTTCATCGACAGTACGATCGAGTTTTACATCGTTCGGATTATCAACTAGAGCTTTGACTACATATTCCAGAAATACTTTGTCGGCGTCTTGCATATGTGTTCGGAAATATTTTATTTTTAATGTTTGGCAGCGTTACGACCTTAGAAATTAATTATCACTGCTTTTCATAATTATACACGACTATTTTTTGGCTTTCAACTCCTTTCTTTTCTGTGTCGGTTTTTTTCTCGGCAAAACGTTTATTTTCTTGCCTTCTATCGCCTTTTGCTGAACCAAAAAATTATGCATCGTGTCGGAAAGCTTGGCGCCTTTTGAAATCCAATATTGTATTCTGTCTATTTTAAAACTGGTCTCCCCCGCTTTCGGGTTGTAAGTGCCAACTACTTCCAAGAACTTTCCGCTTTTGGTGCTGTTTTTCGAATCGGTCAAAACCGCCCGAAAGGACGGATCATTTTTTCTGCCAATTCTTTGCAGTCTTATTTTTAACATTAGAGACAGTCTAACATAACTTGCGGAAAAGGCAAATGAGAAGAATTATGTTATATTAAAAGAGTGAAAAATAAAGCGAAGAAAATTCAAAAGACGACTCGGGGTATCATATCTATTTCCTCGAAAGGTATCGGATATGTCAAAATCCCAGATTATGAAGAGGATGTTGAAATTGATTTCAGACATTTAAATACGGCGCTGCACGGCGATACGGTAGAGCTCTTTTTGCGCGGAAAAGAACACGGACGCATTACCGGGGAAATATCAAAAATAGTTTCTCGGGCAAAAATCGGTTTTTCCGGAGTTTTGGAAAAAGAAAAAGGTATATATTTCTTGAAACCGGATGATACCAAAATATACACCGATATTCTGATCCCGGAGAAAATGTTAAACGGAGCAAGAGCGGAACAAAAAGTTTACGCGGAGATAATTTCCTGGAAAGATCCGTTAAAAGCGCCAGAAGGGAAAATAGTAAAAATTTTGGGCCGACCGGGCGACAATAACGCGGAAATGTATGCCATTGCGATAGAGAAGGGTTTCAATAGCGACCTGCCTGGCAAAGTAGAAGAAGAGGCAAAGAAAATAAAGAATCTAGGCATAAAAAATGAAGATTTTAAAAACCGCCGAGACTTTAGAAAAACCCTAACCTTCACCGTTGATCCCGAAGACGCTAAAGATTTCGACGATGCAATATCATTCAAGGAAATCACAAAGGACGAATATGAAATAGGCATACATATAGCCGACGTCACTCACTATGTAAAAGTCGGAAGCGAGCTCGATAAAGAGGCCAGAGGTAGAGGAACTTCCGTCTATTTAGTCGACAGAACAATACCAATGCTTCCAGAAACACTTTCAAATGATTTGTGTTCCCTTCTACCCAACAAGGATAGACTTACTATGAGCGCGGTTTTTACCATGGACAAAAACGCACATGTCAAAAAGGAATGGTATGGACGCACCGTAATACATTCTCAAAAAAGATTCACTTATGAGCAGGCGGAAGAATCAATTAAAAAGATCTCGGCACCATTGCACAGGGAACTTTCTATTTTAAATAATTTGGCAAAAAAATTAACCAAGGAAAGATTCGCAAAAGGAGCAATCTCGCTTGAACAGGAGGAAGTAAAATTCGTTTTGGACAAAAACGGAGTGCCGATAAAAGTAATAAAAAAGGAACGGGGCGATTCCAATAAACTAATCGAGGAATTCATGCTTCTGGCAAATAAAAAAATCGCGGAAACTATTTCAAAAGGTATGAAAAAAGAAAGCGGCGTATTCGTCTACCGCATACATGACAATCCCAGCAAAGAAAAAATGAAAGATCTGGCCTTCTTTCTAAGAAGCTTGGGACATAAGGTATCTTTGATAGATGGAGTTATACCAACGCATGAGCTAAACAACCTTTTAGATAGTCTGTCGGAAAAGAACGAAAAAGATACGGTGCATCGCGCAGTCATACGTTCCATGGCAAAAGCGATTTATTCAACAAAAAATGTCGGGCATTACGGTTTGGCTTTTGAATATTACACTCATTTCACTTCTCCCATCAGACGGTATCCGGATATGGTGGTACATAGGCTTTTAACGGATTATTTAAGGGGGTTAAAGGTTGGAAAAGAAAAATTGAGCATCTATGAAGAGATTTCCAGAAAAACATCGGAACGGGAAAAGTATGCGTCGGATGCCGAACGGGCCTCTGTCAAATACAAGCAGGTTGAGTATATGTCTTATCGCATAGGCAAAGTATTTGAAGGAATAATAAGCGGAATAACGGAATGGGGCATCTATGTGGAAGAGGTGGAAACAAAATGCGAGGGACTGGTGCGGGTACGGGATATGGAAGATGATTTTTATGTTTTTAATGAAAAGAGACTGGAACTGGTCGGGCAAAAAAGAAAGAAAAAGTATCACCTAGGCGATCGTGTCAGAATAAAAGTAAAAAGCGTTGATTTGGAAAGAAAAACAATAGATTACACATTGGTATGAAACCAACCCTTGAACAAAAAATAAAATCCGTATTTTGGACAATATTTATTGTTGTCGCCGGTGTGTTTTTTGTGTCCGTTTTTTTAAGGGATAATGAGCACAAAAAAATAATGGAACCTTATGGAAATACGGCAACGGTAATAGGATCTCTGGCATCAGAAGAAGCAATCCCACAATATTCTTACTTCGTAAAAGATCCGAATCAAAAAGTAAAAATTTCCGCGGCGGCGTATCTTGTCGGCGATTTGGGCACCGGAGAAATTATTTTGGCAAAAAATCAGGACAAGCAATTCCCGCTGGCTTCGGTTTCCAAACTTATGACCGCATCCATAGCAGAGGAATTGACGGGTTCAGAAGATACAACCAAGATTTCTAAGAAGGCACTGGCCACATACGGAAGAAACGGAAATTTAAAAGCGGGAGAAAAAATAAAACTCACGGATCTTATTTACCCCCTGCTTTTGGAATCAAGCAACGATGCCGCGGAGGCAATAGCCGAGTATTTCGGCCGGGATATCTTCATAAAAAGGATGAACCAGGAAGCTATAAAACTGGAATTGTCCAAAACCACATTCGAGGATCCAAGCGGGCTGTCCCCCAAGAATCAGTCGACGGTTTTGGATATGTTTAAATTTGCTGGGTATCTTAACCAAAAACAGCCGGATTTGTTCAAAATCACCACAAAGCGCAGTTATTCCGACAAAAAACATAATTGGTCCAGCACCAATCAATTTCTGCTTGAAGACGGATATTTGGGCGGCAAGAGCGGATTCACGGATCCCGCTCTGCAGACAGTTGTTTCCCTTTTCTCGGTTCCCCTTTCGGAAACCGGAGACCGCCATATAGCTATCACACTTTTGCAAAGCAAGGATCGTTTCAAGGACGTGGAAAATATTTTAAGATATTTGAGCAAAAACATATATTATGGCGGAGAAGCCGATGCCAATACTGCCTGGGTAAAAGAGAGAACTGACGTGCCTCTGGTATACGACCAGGATTTTGTAACCCTCACTTTCGGCGGAGACATAATGCTTGATCGCGGGGTAAAAAATTCCGTCAATAAAAATTTCGGAGGAGATTACTCTACACTCTTCGAAAAACTGGGAATGTTGAAAAAATCCGATATCGTTTTTGCCAACTTGGAAGGTCCGGTATCCGATGCGGGTAAAGATATGCGGAATCTATATTCATTCAGAATGGATCCTTCAGTCATACCCGCGCTTGCGGGAGGAGGATTGTCCATAGTCTCCGTCGCCAATAATCATATCGGAGATTGGGGCCGTGATGCATACGCCGATACCTTATCTAATCTGAAAGAAAATGAAATATCTTACACCGGAGGAGGAAATAATGAAAATGAAGCCGAACAGCCGGTCGTTATTGAAAAATATGGAATGAAAATAGGCTATTTGGGATTCTCGGACGTGGGACCGGACTGGATGGAAGCAAAAGCAAATAGTGCCGGCGTGCTCCTTGCCAATAATTCGCGTTTCGATGAAATAGTGCAAAATGCCTCAAAACAAGTGGATTTTCTAATTGTATCTTTTCATTTTGGAGAAGAATATAAAACAGAACACAATGTGAGACAAGAATATTTGGCCCATAAAGCGATAGATGACGGGGCAAAAATTATAATCGGTACGCATCCGCATGTAGCTGAAGACACGGAAGTTTACAAAAACGGCTTTATCGCTTATTCCCTCGGCAACTTCATTTTTGACCAGAGTTTTTCCGCCGATACGATGCAGGGTATGCTTCTGGAAATCAAATTGGGAAGAGATGGAAGTATGGCTGTCAAGAAAAATACCGTAAGACTGAACAAATTTTTCCAGCCGGACAAAATAATAACGGCTAAAGAAGAGAAGGTAAAATTCAAATAAAAAACTATCTTGCAATGGCGGCGGCTTCGTCCAGTTTGACGGAAAGAAGCTTGGAAGCGCCGTCGGCGCCGATGGTAACGCCGTATAAGATGCTGGCTCGGGACATTGTTTCCCTATTATGGGTAACAACGATCAGCTGAGAATTACCGGAGAGTTTTTCCAACATATCTCCGTATTTTCTGGAGTTCGCTTCATCAAGCGCGGCATCTGTTTCGTCCAAAACCAGAAATGGCGGCGGGTTCACTTGCGACATAGCAAAAAGAAGAGCTATAGATGTGAGAGATCTTTCCCCTCCCGAAAGCGCATTTAATTCTTTTACTTTTTTATGCGGAAGCGAAACGTTTATTTCTATGCCTTGCTCGGGAATAACTTCCTCTTCATCTTCCTTATTTTCCTCTGATTCTTCATCTTCCCTTTTCTTCTTATTTTCAGTTATAACAGAAAGGAAGCCCGTTCCACCGCCGAACATTAAAGAGAAAAACTTGTCGAATTCGACGTTTATCCTCTTGATCCCCTCTTTGAACTCCAGGTCGATTTTTTCTTTCAGGTCGACCATAAGTTTATGAAGCGATTCTATGCTTGTCGCCAAATCTTCCATTTCTTTGGCCAGAAAAGCGTCCCTTTGTGAAACTTCTTCGAATTCTTTAATCACCTCGGATCCTCCTCCTGCTCCGACATCTTCCAATTTCATTTTAATGCGTTCTATTCTGCGTTTTAGATCCTCCTGCGCATTTCTGTCTATGGGTCCATTTATCTCAAAATCTTTATAGGATAAAATTCCATCGCCGACCAAGACCGAGCCTTCCCTTATTTCATTTCTGAAAGATTCAGTTTCTTTCGATAAACTTTCTTCTTTTATGGATATAAGTCCCAGGGAGGAGGATAATTCCTGATACCTGACCCTGAAGTTAAACTTCTCTTTCTCTTTTGTATGCAAAGTTTCGTTGTCTTTCGCGATCTCTTTCTTCAATGTTTCCATCTTTTTGAATATTTTCTCTTCTTCATTTTCGATATTCCGCATTTCAACCAAAATTTCCTGTTGCTTATTTTTGAGACCTTCTATTTCCGAATTCAAAGGAAGATTTTCCGTGCTATCCTCGCGCTGATTGAATTTACTCAGGATATCTTTGATTCTCAAAAGAATAATCTTGATTTCCGTGATATTTTCCTCCGTAATGGCTTCTTCTATCTCGGAATTAATCTCGTCAAATATCGTTTTTATTTCCTCGGAGTTTTTGACCGCAATTTCCGGCGTTTTTTCCTTCCTGCGTTCTTCCATTTCCATCATGCCCTCAATTCTTCCCAGTTTTCGCTCTATTTCGCTTTTAATTGCACGAACTTCACCGGCCTTTTTTTCCAATACTTTCAATTCTCTTTCTTTTTCACCCTCTTCTCTCTTATCCATTTTATCAATATTGGAAATTTTTTCTTTGATATTTTCCAATTCGGCGGAAATTTTATTTTTTTCAACAAGTAAGTCGGATTGTTCCTTTTCCAGACAGATACTTTCTTTCTTTAAATATTCCTTATATAAAGACAGCAACGATACCTGCATTTCTTTCGCTTTCTCAAATTTATCCACCTGTTTTTTCAGGAAATTCAGGTGCGGAGCGTTTTCCCGACGCAGGAGCGAGACTTCTTTCATGTTACCGGCAGTTCTTTCCAGTTTGCGCTGCGCTTCCTTTATTTTATATTGATAAATTTTAAGTCCAAGAGCATCTTCCACCATTTCCCTCCTGTCCCTGGCCGACGCGTTTAAAATTCTGTCCGCCTCGCCCTGGGAAATAATATGGTGTCCGGAAGAACCGATATTAACCGATGCCAAAAGATTATTTATGTCTTTCAATCTGACCTCCGAACCGTTCAAAATATATTTGTTCAGTCCGTCGGAATAAACTTCGCGGGAAATTGAAATAACATCGTAATTTAAGTTGATGTTTCCGCCTGTTTCGTTTGAGAGCTTAAAAATTTTATCGGAGTTATTGAAATATATCGTAACGACCGCGCGCGAACTTTTGGGTAAATTTTTCGATCCCTTAAAAATCAAATCGGATCCCAGCAATCCGCGCATTGATTTCATTGATTGTTCGCCCAAAACAAAACGAATTGCTTCCACCACGTTCGATTTGCCGGATCCGTTCGGACCTACGATAGAAACAATTGGATTTTGGAACTCCAAAACCGTTTTTTTGGAAAAAGATTTGAAACCGCTTATTTCAAGATTCTTGAGCCGCATCCCATTAAAAAATTTTAATAATAATTTTCATAATTGATTCCCGTATGTTGAATTTTTGACGGGACAAGTATTATTCCATCCAATTTTTTATTTTTAAGGACATTTCGGCTGCCTTCTGTTCCGCCTCCTGCTTTGACTGGCCTTTGCCTTCGGCGATCAGGTCGGAATCGAAGAAAATACCTACCGTAAAATGCTTGTCGTGGTCGGGGCCTGATTCGTGCAAAACCTTATAAACCGGCGTCACGCCGACGAATTCCTGCGCTTTTTCCTGCACCAGGCTTTTTGCATCGCGCCAAAGTTTTTTGGAAACTATTTCTTCCGTATGAGGCAAGAGGGATGTCGTCACGAATTTACTCGCAATATTGTATCCTTGATCCAGATAAACCGCCCCGACATAGGCTTCGTAAGTATTGGCCAGAATGTATTGTCTTGCTTTGCCGTTGTCTTTAGCCTCGCCTTTAGATAAGAGCAAATAATTATTCATCCCGATTTTTAAGGCAACTTCGGAAATGATAATGGCATTTACCAAAGCCGAACGGATTGCGGTCAATTCCCCCTCGGTGTAATTCGGGTATTTTTTGTAAAGAAAATCGGTGACGATGAGCTCAAGTACCGCGTCGCCTAAAAATTCCAACCGTTCGTTGTGTAAAAGAAAAGAACCCGAGTTTTCGTTTATATAGGAACGGTGAACAAAGGCCTGCTTGAGAAGATTTTTGTCTTTAAAAACTATCTTGGTATTTTTCTCAAAATCCGAAAAGTTGATCATATTATTTTTGTCCCGACGCACTAGGCCAGGACTCCGACTTCGCGTCAGAGCTGATAATTTCGATCGCTTTGGCAATAAGTGGAATAATATCGTTGTAAATGCGGAGTTCCGGCAGTTCTTTGAGATGAAACCACTTGGCTCCGTCCAGTCCGCCAGAACTACCAAGCTTCAGTTTTTGGTATTTACTTTCGGCCAAAAAATAAACCACTTTCTTCAAAGTTTTGCCTTTCTCCGGGTGTGTCGCCACATATTCGTTTTCTCCTATTTTTTCTTTGATGGAAATATCAAGGCCGATTTCTTCTTTTATTTTCTTAATTGTATTCGTTTCTATGTCTTCGCCTTTTTCGATACTACCTTTGGACAAGGTCCAATAACCAAAAACATCGTGTACCAATGCGAATAAGATGTCGCCACCTTTTTTCGCGTATACCAGCGCTCCTCCTAATTTCTCAACTGGTAATTTTGTAATGTCCAGCGGCTCATCCGATTTTTTCCTTTTACTTACCTGTTCTTTACCAGGTTCGCCGATTTCTTTATAGACCGCGCCCAATACGCCATTTACGAACTTGCCGGAGTTTTCCCCGCCGAAAGTTTTGGCCAATTCTATAGCCTCATTTATCGCCACTTTAGGCGGTACTTGATTCCTGTCGCCAAAAAGAAGTTCCGTCAGGCCGATTCTCAAAATATTCCTATCGACAATAGAAATTTTATCCAAAGGCCAGTCCGGTGCGGCTTTTCTGATTATTTCATCGACTACTCCACATTTTTTCAACACTTCTTTGGTCAGGGAAAATACGAAAAGATCGTCCTCCAGTCCGGCAGCAAATTCTCTGAGGTTATTATTTAAAGCTTCTTTTATTTTTTTATCGGTCCAAGCATTACCCTTTTCCAAGTTGGACATAAAATCCCACTCAAAAAGCGTTTGTAGAACTATTGATCTTGAAAGGTGCCTGTTTGCCATAAATTTAGGCGCTAGGCGCTAGGCGCTAGGCTTTAGCTTTTTTGAATTTGCTAGTGCCTAAGGCCTAAAGCCTAACTGCTATTACTTCGCTTCCGCTTTTTTCGCTTTTTCTTTTTTCTGCTTCTTTTCCATCTTTTTAACCAAATCCAACACTTTCATCCCACGATAAAATCCGCAAGACGAACAAACCGTATGGCGCTTCTTTGGATTTGAACAATTCTCACACTTGACCAGACCCGTGCTCATCAACGCGTGATGGGAACGTCTGTTTCTGGTATGTGATTTTGTGCTTCTCATTCGTACTACCATAATGTATTTTATACTAGCATATCAAAAACTAAAAGCAAAATAAACAATTTTTGCGAAACAATAAAATATGATACTATTGAAGTATATGGCGGAAACTGAAAAATTACATAATTTAAGGCATTCTCTGGCTCATCTCTTGGCCGCGGCTGTTTTGGAGATATATCCAGACACAAAGAACACAATCGGTCCTTCTATAGAAGATGGTTTTTATTACGATTTTGACTTCAAAAATCCCATTTCGGACAAAGATCTACCGAAAATAGAGAAGAAAATGAAGGATATTTTGAAATCCTGGAAGGGATTCAGCAGTCAGGAAAAAACCATAAAAGAAGCGAAGGAGCATTTCAAAAAAAACGAATACAAAATAGAATTGATAGATGAGATAGTCGGCAAAAAAGAGAAGATAACCTTTTATACTTGCGGTAAGTTCGCCGATCTTTGCCGCGGAGGACATTTGGAAAATCCGAGTAAGGAAATAAAACCGGACTCGTTCAAGCTGGATCGGATGGCCGGGGCCTATTGGCGCGGAGACGAAAAAAATAAAATGCTCACCCGCATTTACGGACTGGCTTTTGAAACAAAAGAAAAACTGGAGGAATATATCAAAATGCGCGAAGAAGCCGAAAAAAGAGACCATAAAAAATTAGGGAAAGAATTGGGACTTTTAATGTTCCACGAAACTGCACCGGGAATGCCCTATTGGCTGCCAAAAGGTTTGATTCTTTACAAGGAACTTGAAAATTATTGGCGCGAAAAACACGTGGAGCTGGGATATTTGGAAATTGCCAGTCCACTCGTAAATAAAGCGGAACTTTGGAAAATTTCCGGACACTGGGAACATTATAAAGACGATATGTTCATCGCGGATATGGGAGAAAATGAAGTCTATGGCATCAAGCCAATGAATTGTCCGAATGCAATGATTGTTTTCAAATCGATGCAAGTTAGTTATAAAGATCTGCCTCTCCGTTTTTCCGATACAGATCGTCTGCATCGCTATGAACGATCAGGAGTTTTAAATGGCCTTTTCCGATGCAGATCATTCCAGCAAGACGACTCACATAATTTTATAACCGAAGAAATGATAGAAAACGAGTACGAAGAAATTATGAAAATATGCAAGGAATTCTATGGGATTTTTGATTTAAAATATAAATTCCGTCTTGGCACCAGACCAGAAGGATTTTTGGGCGATATTGAAACTTGGAACAAGGCTGAAAAAGTTCTTCGCGGTGTTCTTAAAAAATCCGGCAAGGAATATACTGTTGCCGAAGGTGATGGCGCTTTTTATGGACCTAAAATAGATATAATTATGAAAGATGCGATCGGTCGAGAATGGCAAATGGGTACAATGCAACTGGATTTTCAACAGCCACATCGTTTCGACCTTGAATACACAGACAAGGATGGAAAGAAAAAAACGCCGGTGGTAATACATCGTGTAATTTATGGTTCACTTGAGAGATTTATTGGCATTTTGATCGAACATTATGCAGGTGCATTCCCTCTTTGGTTATCGCCAATCCAGGTAAGAGTTATTCCGATTTCCGGAGATAAGCATTTGGATTATGCGGATAAAATTTTCAAATCATTAAAGGAAAATAATATACGCGCGGAACTGGATGAATCAAACGAATCTTTGAGCAAAAAAATCCGCAATGCTAAAATGGAAAAAATTCCGTATTTGGTCATTATCGGGGACAAAGAAAAAGAATCAGAGAAACTAACCGTGGAAGGAAGAAATAATGAAAAGATTGAAAACATTGCTTCAGAAGAATTTATCGTAAAACTCAAAAAAGAAATAGAAGAGAAAAAATAAAATCATGTCTATTAAATTAACATCTGAAGAAAAAAAATTAATTAATTATACTAAAAGAGCAGTAGTTAAATACAATAAAATACGCCATAAAAGAGGGGGTATAGATACTTTATATTCATTTTTGATATCAGATAGTGGAAAAATTTATGATGGTGCGTGCTTTGAACCAAATATTGCACAGGCAACTATTTGCGGTGAAAGACATGCAATAACAAATATGGTTTTAAAGGAGTCATATAAGGCAAAAATAAAAAGTATTGTTGTTGCAGATCCAGTGCCCAAAATCCGAGAAAGTAGTTCTTTTCCTTGCGGAACTTGCAGACATCTTATTGGGGAATTTGGTACACCTAAAACATCAGTTATCTGTATTCAATATATACAGCGCAAAAATGACTGGATTTTTCCAAAAATAGAAAAATATTTTATTAAAGATCTGTATCCACATCCATATGAACCTATTAAAGATCTTTGGGATTAATTAAAAAAAATTATATTACTTGTTTGTATCAAATTCTTCAATATTTTTCTCAATAAAGGAGTTAATGATATCCATTATGAAAGACCTTTCCTCTGGTGTGCTTTCAGCAACTTTGCAAGCAAATTTGTAAATATCTTCATTAGAGATTGAAAGCCATTTTCCATTTTGAACAAGAAAAAAGAGCAGGGTCGTAACTGCAATTCTTTTATTGCCATTTTGAAATGGATGATTTTTTATCATTAAGTAAAATAAAATTGCTGATTTCCCCGTAAGACCCTTATATAAACTTTTTCTATCAAAAGTTTGGAATGGCGTTTCAATACAACTTTCTAATTTATCTGGAAAACGCGTATCAAAATCAGGGATAGGTTCATTCCATTCCATAAATTTTTTAGCAAGCTGAAAAGCAATATACTCTACATCTGCTAAATTAATACGTTTAGTCGTTTTACGAGCCATAAGAATTTTTATTCTCTCCCGAGTTTGCGTAATGCAGGGCCATATTTTTTAAATACACGTTCAACTGTATTTTCTATATCTTTTTTTCTATGTTCTGGAACAAAAAGACCTAAAATAGCTTCATATTCTTCTCTTGGAATAATGTAATTTCTGCCAATTTTTTCAGCATGTATTTGACCGGATCTAATTTTTTTAAAAATAGCGGTACGAGAAACACCAAGTAATCTGGCTACTTCGGGAGCAGAAAAATACTTTTTATCCTCTTTTTCTAAAATATGCTTATTTTTCAACATATATATAGGTTAACATATGTTAACCTATAAATCAACTACAAAAAATTTAACAAAACAAAAGGATCTAAATATCTATCTCGGCGAGCTTGGCGTTGGATTGGATAAAAGATTTTCTGGGCGGAACTTCGTTGCCCATCAGAACTTCAAAAGTTTTGTCCGCTTCTTCGGCATCTTCTATATCCACTTTCTTAAGCACGCGATGTGTCGGGTCCATCGTAGTTTCCCAAAGTTCCCCCGGATTCATTTCTCCCAGACCTTTGTAGCGTTGAATGTGGATTTTATTCGATTTCGTTTTTATTTCTTCTTCTGTTTCTTCTGCGGGAATCTCAACATCCGTTTCCACGGCCTGTATTTCACTCACATCCGTTTCTTTGCCGATAATTTTTATTTTTTCTTCATCAGAATAAGCATAACTTATTTCTTTGCCTTTTTTTATTTTATAAAGCGGAGGCTGGGCAATATAAATATACCCTGACTCGACAACCGGTCTGAAGTATCTGTAAAAAAGCGTAAGCAAGAGCGTGCGTATATGCGCGCCATCAACATCGGCATCCGTGGCGATAATTATTTTGTGGTAACGCATTTTTTCCAAATCAAAAGTGTCCCCAATGGAAGTTCCCATAGCAATAACCAAAGCTCTTATTTCTTTGGAAGCAAGCATTTTGTCTATGCGCGCGCGTTCGACATTTAAAATTTTTCCGCGCAGAGGAAGCACTGCTTGTATGCGTCTGTCTCTGCCCTGTTTGGCCGAACCGCCGGCTGAATCTCCTTCCACCAGGAACAATTCCGATTCCTCAGCACTTTTGCTCTGGCAGTCCGCCAGTTTTCCAGGAAGGGTCATACCTTCAAGCGCCCCCTTGCGAAGCACTGAATCTTTGGCTGCTTTAGCCGCTTTTCGGGCTTTTAAGGCCAGAACAGACTTGTTAATTATGGTTTTTGCATCATCCGGATTTTCTTCCAAAAAGCTGGCAAAAGCCTCCCCAAAGACGGTTCCAACGGCGCTTTGGGCTTCCATAGAGCCCAGTTTTGCCTTGGTCTGGCCCTCAAACTGAATCTCCTGAAGTTTTACCGAGATGACAGCGGTAAGTCCCTCCAAAACGTCTTCCCCGGTAAATCCGCCTTCGGATTCTTTCATCAGTTCGTTTTTCCTGCAATAAGTATTCAAGGTTCTGGTCAACGCGGTCTTGAAACCGGTCACATGCGTCCCACCCTCTCCCGTGTAGATATTATTGGCAAAAGGAACGACGTGATCTACTATGTCATCCACGTATTGGAGGGCTATTTCAACACCCACATTATCCAGTTCTTTTTCAACATAAAAAATATTACTATGCAATGGTTTTTGAAATTTATTGTAATATTTTACGAGAGAAACAAGACCTCCCTCGAAATAAAAAGAGATGGATGGCAGTTCAAGTCCCAGTTCTCTAAAATAAAAGATGCCGGAATCGTCGATTTTACCGGCATAATCCCGCGCATCAATTATTAAAACCTTCAAACCCCTCACCAGATAGGCCTGCTGGCGGATATGATTTACAATCGTATTCCAGTCGAATTTTATATCTTTGAAGACTTCCCGATCCGGCTCAAAGGTGACTATTGTCCCGTTTAACTTGGAAGAAGCGACTTTCTTGACGGAGGATTTTTTCTTTCCCTGGGAATATTCCTGAACATATTTTCCACTGTCCTTGTGCACTTCCACCTTGCAATAAATTGAGAGCGCATTCACCACGGAGGCCCCCACGCCGTGCAACCCCCCGGAAACTTTATATCCGCTGTTTTCTCCTCCGAATTTTCCCCCGGCATGAAGTGTCGTCATTACAGTTTCCAAAGCCGATACTTTTGTCTTTTTATGTATATCGACGGGTATGCCCCGGCCATTGTCCGTGATGCGCACGCGGTTACTCGGCAATAATACGACTTCAATATCATTACAAAATTCCCCCATGGCTTCATCACGCGAATTGTCAAAAATTTCCCAAACCAAATGGTGGAGTCCCTCGGGCCCGGTGGTACCGATATACATTCCCGGACGTCGTCTGACCGGCTCCAGGCCTTCCAGAACCGAAATATCCGAAGCATCATAATGATGCCCGTTTCTTTGCACGTTTTTTACATCCTTTTTCTCCTTTTCTTTAGCCATTTAATCTCGAATTAAGCTCAGAAAACAAAAGCAAAAATCTATTTTTGCTTTTTACATTATAGCAAAAAACAACACAAAAAACTAGTATTTTATCTTATTTGCCAGCTTGAATTTTCGCTTATTTTATGGCCTATTTTGACCATAATTTCATTAACTTCCTCGTCTTTGAGGGTTCTTTCATAAGACTGAAAAACAAGCCGGAAAGCATAGGAGTTTTTGCCGTCTTTTTTGAACTGGTCAAATAGTCTCGGACCTCGCACCACAAGCTCTCCCATATTGTCTTTTATTATTTTTTCCACATCTTTGCTTGAAACATTTTCTGGCACCCAGACGGCAATATCGCGGACGATAAATGGGTAAATAGACCACATTTTGAACTTCTGCTCTATAAGGTCTTGCCTTAAATCCCCTAAAGGCAAGACCTTTTCCTGCAGAAACTCAGGCGAGGCACTTTTACAAAATTCATCCAAACTCATTTCTTTTATTCCCTTTTTGTCGCCATAAGCGACATTTATTTCTTCTTTATCTTTCTTAAATACCGTTCCAATTTCAAAAATTTTTATCTCATCCATTTCAAGCAAGGGTGCATTAAGTTGATTTAATTTTAAGCTCTCTTTCAATCTGTCAGTTAAATTCGTTCTCAAAAATTTCTTATCCGACGCGGAAGCCATAACTTCCACTTCCCCTTCGTCCCTGAAAGCATAAGTCATGACCTCACTATAACCCTCATTCAACAATTTATTTCTAGCCTGACCGATTTTAGAATAGATTTCATTTTCTTTCGGTTTGAAATCAATACTTGGGATTTTGGGTTTTATCTTGTCGTACCCCAAGATTCTGCCTATTTCTTCGGCCATATCTTCCTCTATGGTTAAATCAAGGCGCATAGGCGGCACAGTAATTTCAAATTTATTGGCAGTATTTTTGTACTTAAAATTATACCTCTTCAAAATATCTTCAATTTCTTTTACGGAAACATTTAAACCCAAAATTTTTGAAATCTTGCCCGCCGAAAAAGAAAGTTTACTTATTTCCTGCTTGCCGGGATAGACATCAATTACTTCTTCAAATTTAAACCCGCCGTATTCCACCAAAAGTCCGGAAATTTCCCTCATCGCGTATGAACAAAGTTCGGGAGACAAATCATTCTCGAACCTTTTTGACGAATCGGTTATGATTCCCAATCTTTTTGAAGTCCCACGCACGGAAACAGGATCAAAATTCGCCACTTCTATCAGAATATTTTTTGTGTTATCGTTCACTTCGGCAATTTTGCCTCCCTTGACTCCGGCGACCGCTAGAACATTTTTTTCATCCGCTATTACCATATCAACCGATGAAAGTTTTACCTCTTTCCCATCCAGAGTCATCATTATTTCCCCTTCTTTCGCAAGTCTGATGATTATTTTCTCGCCTTCTAATTTATCCAGATCGAAAGCATGGCAGGGTTGTCCGGAGTCGTACATAACGATATTGGTCGCATCCACAATATTACTTATGCTTCTTTGCCCTATGGATTCGAGATGCTTTACTACCCAATCGGGTGAAGATCCGACTTTCACATTTCTGACAATCCGTCCCATATAACGGCGGCATTTGTCCGTTTTTATTTCTATTTTCAAGTTGGTGGATCCCGGTTCCGGAATTTTATACATTTCCGTAGGATCTTTGAAATCAATACCGAGCTGGCCGGCAAGTTCACGTGCAATACCTTGGTGACTGAGCAAATCATGGGCCCGGTTCGGCAAAATATTCAAATCAAAAATAATATCGTCCGTTTTTTTCTCAACACTTTCCACTTCGCAAAGATGGCAGTTGAAAATATCCGCCAGTTTTTCGGTTTTGGGAATTTCCGGAATATACCATTTTAGCCAATTGTAAGAAATTTTCATTTTTTAAAACTGATTGAGTCTTAAATCTCCTTGATAGAAAAATCTGATATCGGAAATACCCCATTTGACTATGGCCACGCGATCAAGTCCTCCGCCGAAGGCAAAACCTTGGACTTTTCTGGGGTCAAGCCCTAAATTTTTCAGCACATTCGGATGAAGCATACCGGCTCCCATAACTTCCAGCCATTTATTCCCGAATCTAAGCCAAACTTCAAGGCCCGGCTCGACGAAAGGGAAAAAACTCGGGCGAAATTCCATTTGAACATCATCTCCCAGCATTTTTTTATAAAAATGAGTCAGAACGCCTTTTAAGTCCGCAATGGAAATATCTTCTCCGACCATTGTCCCGTCTGTCTGGAAAAATTGCATTTCATGCGTAGAATCTGTCGCTTCATTTCTGAACACTTTTCCGATAGAGATGAAAGCGCAAGGCAATCTGCCCTCCTTCCCCGCTTTTTCTATGGCCCGGGCCGTGACATTGGTCGTATGGGTGCGTAAGACTTTTTCTTTTTGATTCTTGATAAAGAAAGTATCCTGCATATCCCTGGCTGGATGATCTTTGGAAACGTTCAGTGCATCGAAATTGTACCATTCGCTTTCCAGCTCCGGACCGGTCGCAATTTCAAAACCCATATCGGAAAAAACCTTGTAGGCTTCTTCGGCCAGAATAGAAAGCGGATGTTCTTTTCCCTTTCGATTATTATCCATTAAGAAAAATATATCATATTTGTGAGTTTTTTCCCAATATTTGCTATACTTTACGGGTGAAAAAAACCTATTGGATTCTAGCCATTTTAATAATTATTTTTCTTGCTTTAGGTTTTTATCTCGGTTGGCTGGACAACGGGCCAAGGCCGCTTTTTTAAATTTTTACTTAACTTTTTGTACGGCCTCCCGGTAATTGCAATAATCGCATTGGGGGCTGGCTTTCGGCATTTTTCCGTTCAAACATTTTTTTATCTTTAGCAGGACATCTTCCACCCACGAATCATCGCCGGTGTACGAAATTAGGTCGATATCGAATTCCAATTTTCCGTCAAACGCTTTGCGATCCGTTTTTCCGTTGCAGTAAACAAAATAGCCGGTGTCAGAAACTTTGAATCCGAGCTGCCGAAGAAGCCATTGATATATTTCCATCTGTCTCTTGTATCCCATCTGCCATTCGGCGTCAAGCGTTACTTTTTCCTGCTTGCTGGTCGATTTGTAATCCACGACAATAAGTTCTCCTTTCGTGTTAATCCATAAATCATCCACCGCTCCGGTAATTATAAAATTAGCGGGCTGGTGGTTATATTGTATCCCGCCGAAGTTTCGCCTCCATTCGTCTATCATTTCATGATCGAAAGGAATAGCGTTAATTTTATACGCTTTCATCAGCGGATGAGCGGTTTTGTTGGACCGGTGAATATCGAATTCTTTTTTCAAAAGCGTATCGACCGCCGTGTTTAAATTGAAAGGAAACCCCGGCGGTCTTCCTATTCCCAACCTGCGGTCCAGATAGAAACATTTCGAGCATTCGGTAAAAAGTTCGATTTTTGAGCGCGACAGTTTAAAAGGCTCCGAACTTTTCGGGTCATAGACATTTCTTATCCTGTTGGCCTTGTAATATTCGGACATATTATTCCGTAGTTTTTCCATCAAACTCGGGTCCATCAGCTTCGGCTTCCGCTTTGGTAGCCCTGACTATGCCGTCCTTGTGGTGGCCAGTGTATAAAACTTTGCGGAAATTTTTATTTTCCAAAGTTTCTTTTTCTATATTCGCGTTAAATCCCTTCATAACTTTATTTTTGTTAAATTGATAATTTCAACTATTTGAAAAACGGATATTTTTGGACAAAAGAAGTTCTTGCCCACCAACTACCCAAACCCAAATATTGTCCCGAGTCTGTCAACACCAGAATCATAATGATCAGTATATACACGATATGTTCGTCTATGAATGGATTGGTTGTTGGCGATACTCCAACGGCCAGATACATGAGAAGCAACATTATTTTTCCGAAAAAACTCCCTAGTTTCATGAAAATACCGGTCATAAGGGTAAGACCGACAAAAAGCAGGCCGAGCATAAACAGCCAGTCTACCAGCTGAACCCCGGCCAGGGAGTGAAAAAATCCCGCCAAAGGACCGTGAACCCCGAATTGCAAAAATCCGGCGGTCGGAGAAACACCGACTAGCCAGGATTTGCCGGCCGCCGTCGAAAAACCCAGTCCGAATAATTTATCGAAAAACGCCCAAAGAAAAATCCAGCCCATCACTAATCTTAACAATCCCAAAATATGTTGTGTTTTATTTTGTTCCATAATAGATATAATTTTAGCATAAATAACAAAAACCAGTCATTTTTGCCTATTTCGAAACGGCTTTTTTGTTTTACATAGAATTTTTTGCCTTACTCACCAATGGAACGAAAATAAAATCTCCTTTTTCTGTTTCCAAAAAATTTTTTCCTTTTTTCACTAATTTTATGAGTTTTTGGGTATATTCCCCCACCGGCGCCAGCAAGATTCCATTATCAGCCAACTGTTCTTTAAATTCCTCGGCAATTTTCTTCGGAGCGGCGGTCAAAATTATTTTATTATATGGAGCATGTTCAGGAAGTCCGTGCGAAGCATCTCCATTCAAGACAGTCACGTTTTTATAACTTTTTAATTTCTCCTTTGCCTTTCTGGCAAGCTCGTCCACCACCTCCGCAGTATAAACTTTTCCCTCCTCCCCAATGAGATAAGAAACCAGCGCGGCGTTCCACCCGCTGCCTGTTCCAATTTCCAGAACTTTATCGTTTTTCTTGAGTTCAAGTTCCTGCAGCATGAAAGCCACGGTATAGGGCTGGCTTATGGTTTGTCCGTATCCGATGGAAAGAGGATGGTCTTCATAGGCCTCGGCCAAATGACTTTCCGGAACAAAATTCACTCTGTCAATTTTTTCTATGGCTTCCAATATTTCCTCCTTGATTCCCTCTTCCCTAAGTTTTTCAATAAGCCTTTCTTTGTCCATATTTACCACATTTTATTTCCGCCCATACAATCCGATAAGCACTTTATAATCAATAACGTGTCCTTTGGTGGCCTGAATAAAATCCACCTTATTGGAGGATTTTGGAATGGAAAGAAGAGTGTCCAAGGCATAGAGCTTGAAGTTGTAATGATGAGTGCCGGACGGGGGACAAGGCGGGACCCAACCCGGTTTATTCAGACTTGTATTCCCTTCCACCGCTCCGGGCAAGTTATTGTTTTCAATAATTGAAGTCTCTGGCTCAATATTCCAGACTACCCAATGCACGAAATCTCCGTTGGGCGCATCCGGATCGTCTACGATTAATCCCAGACTCTTCGCGTTTTGGGGCACACCGGATATTTTAAGCGGTATCTGAGTTTTATCTCCGTAACAAGTGTACTGAACCGGAATCATTCCGTCGTTTGGAAAAACATCGCTTTCTATTTTCATATAACTTTGCTCATTTATATTTTTAATATCAACTGCTTTATTTTTCGTAATTAAAACTTTGAAAAACAAAATAACAACCAATACTACCACAACTAAGACTAGCCAATTTTTGGGTTTCATAACTATGATTATACTACAGTTTTCTTTTTTATCTAAATAAGGTAAATTAAGGGGTAAGAGGAGGGTTCGCATAGCGGTCTAGTGCGCACGCTTGGAAAGCGTGTGTGGAGAAATCCACCAGGAGTTCGAATCTCCTACCCTCCGCCGGTAATTATTTTACATAGGTTAAACCTCTGTATTCTGTAGAAACTTTTTT